>NZ_JAUBSB010000016.1:0-104738 GCF_036702135.1 Microcoleus sp. LAD1_D3
GCTTTCTATTATGCCATCAGCTTAGCCAGACAATTGCCTGAGTATTTATACTGATCGCCAAAGTGGGATGCTCCCATTTGATCTTGCTTGTAAGTGGAAAAGGAACTACGGGGGGTGGAAGGTGGATGAAGCATGGTTTATTCTCACAGATTTAGGCTCATTGCCAGCAGCCATCAATGCTTATAAGCAGCGGATGGGTATTGAAGAAATGTTCCGAGACTGTAAAACAGGAGGCTACGATCTTGAAGGAACCAGCTTAAAAGGAGACCGACTTATTAACATGATTTTGCTCATGACGCTCGCCTACAGTTCGGGAATATTTCAAGGCAGCGAAATGAGGAAAAAGCAGGTGCAAAAATATGTATCTCGCCGCAAAGAACCTAAAAAAAGATATCGAAGACGGAGTACATTTGGTGTTGGTTTAGATGGAAAAAAGTGGGTTAATTATCTCGAACAATATTCTGACGAGGTAGAACAGTTAATGAAGTTAACTCCTTCTAAACGCCGCTTTTATCAACAAGGTATGCGGGCCGCAACCCTTATACAGTCTATCTCGTAGACCTCTTTGTCACCCCCCCAGATATTTGCAAAAGTGAGATGCAACCGTTAACAAAAGTGAGTTTACCATACAACCTTGCCGAGACAATTCGGAATATTATGGCTACTTTGGCTTTGGCTCAAGGAATTTTATCCCCCTCACAGGTTTCTGATATTCCCAACTCGACAATAATAGCTCAATTTGGAGAGCAAATCGGAATAGCAGACCAGGCAGAAAGAGAGAGAGTAGAAAGGAAACTAAAAAAAGTAAAATCAAGTCAATCGACTATGCTAGAGATAGCTAAAGAAACAGGCTAGGGTAGCGGCAATTATGGCGGATAAAGCAATTTTGTTTAATTTTTACCAGTAGACACAACTATCAGGGGATTGAGTTGCAATTCTCCTGATTACCTAATCAAGGAAACTATCAATGTGGATGTTTATTTTAATTGTGCTGGCTGTAGTTGTCTACTTCCTAGTGTCACAAGCATCAAGCAGTAATCAAGCTAGTAAGGCATCAAGTAGGACTCAAGCTACTAAGGCATCAAGCCAAAATTACACTAAAAGCATTGATATCCAACCAATAACAAATCACCAATCACCAATTACCAAGGACTCCCAATCATCACAAAAGCCGACCAATAATAAGGATGCGACAACTTTAAATCCGCAAACCCTTGCAGCGAAGCCGGCAACTCCACCCCCTCACCCCGACTCAAACCCCGCAATCGGCCACCCTCCAAACGCACATCCCCCCGCAACATCGCAATTTGCGCTTGTCGCAGCGCCGCCCCCTTAATTCGCGCTGTCTTCAACTGCTGGTAAAACTCACTCATTAATCCCAAAGTACCTTCATCACTCACGTACCACAAACTTCCCAAAGCCGTTTGCACCCCCGCTTGCAGCGCCAAACCCCCGAAACCCAACTCCGCCTGTGCATCTCCCACCGCAGTCCGACAAGCACTTAAAACTAACATATTCACCTGCGGATCATTCAATCTCAAATCCCGCAATTGATCCATTCGTAGCCGACTATTCCATAACTGAATAAAAGAATTATTCGGTGCTCCCGGTCGAAATTCGCCGTGAGTAGCTAAGTGAATAATGCCAAAAGGCCGGCTTTGATGCTGTTGCTTCAAATTATCCAAAGTGAACTCCTCATTCAGAAAACTAACTCCCGGCCACTCTCGGGAAATAGCGGCTATTTCAGCAGGAACTGCAGGCAAAGGATTCAACTCGGAAAATTCCGAGGCACCCATTGCTAAAACTTGAGAATTTCTGATATCTACGTAGCGAGTATCTGTTAAATTAATGCTGGGCATCAGGCTAAGATTGTACTTTTCCACCAAAAATTGCTGTCCGTCGTGCAAAGCAGCAAAGGGCATACCTCTCAAACCTCGATCGACAACAAAGGAAATAGTATCCGTTTCGCAGCTTTTCAAACTGTCCTCTAAAGGCGCAATCATCCACTTATAAAGCTGTTGGGCAGATGGTAGATAACTCGTAGTAGCGCGCACCCCCGGTTTGGTAATCTCATCCCTGAACTGAGTTACAACTTTCAGAAGTTCTTGCCGATTCGCTGACGGCACACTTTTGTGAACCACTTCACCGCAAGAAGTGATCAGCATTAAATTTAATTCTTCCCGCTGCGAGAACAGATAAATTAAGCTGGGTTTTGTGCCAGTTTGTGCGCCTACCGATGCTAACTTTTTTTGAATTTCCTCTGGGGATACCAACTCGTTGCTGATGTTGATGCCGAAATATTCCCCGAATTCTTGGCTGAAAGATTGATCCAGTAGAGACAAAGCTGCCGATATTTTCCCTGCCTCCAAATTCCTGCCGATGTCGCCGCGAAATGCTGACTGAATAACTGAATCTCTGATATTTGAATTGATGAAATTTCTCAGTCCTCTGGGAGATTGCATTCTTTCGGGCGGCATCCTTTCTCCGGGTTTTCCTATATCTCGCGATATTCTGTTTTGGTTCTGCCGCTGTTCGCGACTAAAGGGTTGGTTGCGATCGGGGAAAAGCAATCGCCCTCGATCTAATGGAAATCTATCCCTTGGTGATATTGGGGGCGAATTGGGGTTATTGGGATTGATGGGATTATTGGGATTGATGGGATTGATGGGATTGATGGGATTGATGGGATTATTTGGATTATTTGGATTGTCGGGATTTATGGGATTTATGGGATTTATGGGATTTATGGGATTTATGGGATTTATGGGATTGTCGGGATTGATGGGATTATTCGGATTGTCGGGATTGATGGGATTATTCGGATTGTCGGGATTAGTGGGTTGATTGGTAGTGACGATCGCACTATTGCCTTGAGTGTAAGAATTTATGAACGATCGCCCTTGAGTAATCGTACCTAAAGCATTGCTGGCGATCGCCCCAGCAGTACCGTTAGTCGTCGCATCTCCCACCGCAAAAGGCGTCGGCGGATTGACATCGCCGCCGCCGTGGCGGATCGTAACTGTACCGGGTTGAGTGCCACCAAGAGTCGAGACGCTAACAGGAGTGCCGTTTTGGTCAAAAGTACCCGTCACTCGAACTAAACCCGGAGTTGCGAGTTCAACATTACCGCCCGGAGCATTGATCGATGCAACACTGATATCATTTTGAGCGTTAAGATTTACTGTAGAAGTGCGATCGACACTAACAACAGGATTAACATTTATTCGCCCAATTGCGATTTCGTTTCCGGCTAAAATTCCGACACTTTCGGCAGCACTTATATTACCAGTGCTGACTGTTCCCCTGCTGCTAGTGACATCAACTGCAACTCCCTGCAAGTCTCCTGAATTTACATTGAGCGGCGCTATTAAATTGACATTTCCTGTTGTAGCGTCCGTATTGCCAATATTAATACTTCCCGTATTGCTAGTTACATTAACTCCAACTCCCCGCAAATCTCGGGAATTTACATTCCCAGAACTTGTCAAATTGACATTTCCTGTTGTGGCGTCGGTATTGCCAATATTAATACTTCCCGCATTGCTGTTTACATTAACTCCAACTCCCCGCAAATCCCCGGAATTTACAGTTAGCAGCGCTGTTAAATTGACAGTATTTTCTGTTGCTGTAGCGGTTTCAATATTAATACTTCCCGAATTGCTATTTATATTAACTCTTTCTCCCACCAAATCCCCAGAATTTACATTTTCCGAACCTGTTATATTAATATTCCCAAGAGATGTAGTATTACCGATCACAATATTTCCCTGATCGCTATTGATATCGACTGAACCCCCCAGCAAACTCCCTGCATTTAAGTTGCTAGTTGCTCTCAAAGCAATCGTAGCCCCCTGAGCATTGATCGAATCAACGGTAATATTAGTTTGGGCGTCCAGATTAACTGTAGGAATGATGGGATTAACTGGATTTGGGACGAAAGGAGTAACAGTTATTGCCCCAGCGTTGATTTCCTGTCCCGCTACAATCCTGACATCTCCCGAAGTAGCGCTCGCACCCGTATTAACACTCCCATTACTGCTGCTAGCATTGACAGTCGCAGCGGTGAGATTGCCTACCGTTAAGTCCCTAAAAGCTGTCAAATTGATATTCTCAGTTGCTGTAATATTGACAGGTGTAGTATTAGGCACAATGGTATTGGCATCAGTCAAAACTCCCAATGCCCCGGAGTTGCTGGTAATATCAACATTAGATCCCTGCAAAGTCCCAAAATTCACATTGCCAAAAGCTCTGAGTTCGATCGCCCCGGAAGCCCCAGTATCGATCGATCCTGTGACGATATTACCCCGAACAGTATTCAGACTAATACTGCCGTTGATATCAGCACGAGAAATGTCACTTGTCAATATAATATTGTCATTAGCTTGAATATTAATTGTCGAACTAGACGTTAATCTGCCCCCAACAATCACTCCTGCTTCCCTGCTTTCGAGACTAATTTGACCGCCGTTAATATCTCTAGTTGTAATACTTCCCGGCGCTGAGAAAATTACAGGCCCACCGACAGAAATATTTTCAACAGAAATCAAATTGCTTGATAAAAGTGGACTTGTAAATATTGAATCTTCACCTAAACTGTCACTAGCAGGATTTAGCAGATTTGCCACTCCAGCCCGCAGAATCAAGGCCGGACTGCTGCTTAAAATAGCAATATCGGGATCACCACTCACATTTTCCCTACCCAATGCAATATCGGGGCCGGTAATTGTAATCTCCTCGGCAACAATGCTCCCCTTCGCCTCCACTTTCAGCGAAACACCAGTATAATCTCCCAAGAAAACATCTCCTTCCGCACTGATAATCGGGTCAAATAAACTGACAAAATTTCCCGGCATTCCCGACAGATTCCGCACCGAAAAATTGCCCCCCGAAGCAAAGTGAGAATCCCCCGAAATAACGCCGTTGCTAACCAAACTCAAATTGCCGCCGCTTTGGAATTGCGGGGGAAGATATAAGCCGCCGATCGCATTTTGAGTGAGAATGTCGATCGTGCGATCGCCTTGAATGTATAAATTCCCCCCAGCCTGCGCCAAAAAAGGATTCTGGGCGCTGTCCCTGACCCGCACCGCATCCGGGCCCAGCAAACTCAAATCCCCCGTAGTTTGCAGCCTAGCGCCCGCTAACGTGAGATTTTCCGCAGCCCATAAATTCGCACTTCCCGCATTCAACTGCGGTAGCCCAGACACATTAGCAGCAATCGCCACATCCCCAGAATTCACCTGCAAACCAGAACCCACAAGCCGCACAGAACCGTCATCCGCAACCGCAACACCCGCCGCCTGATTTTGCCCAGTACCTGTCAGCAACTGCGGCAAAGAAACAGGATTCAAAGTCTGTTGAGAATTACCAAAATTTCCGCCCGTTGCTATTTCCAAACTCAACAAATGCCCCGGTTGACTAATGCGGAGAACCTGATCTCCCGGAACCGCAGCAACAGTAATTTGTCCGCCCGCAGCCGACAACTGCCCGGTACTAACAACCGTACCGCCAAGCAAAGCCAAATTTTGCCCCGAAGTCACCGCTAAATTGCCAGCATTAACAATACTTCCCGGTACACCCGCACTAAAATAAAAAGCATTTGGCGTACCCACCAAGGCGCTAAAATTATTTGTACCCGCAGCATTAAACCAATTTGAACCAAAACCCACACCAGTAGCAGTAGTTGCAGTAAAAGCCGCCGGCACATTCAAACTCGCGTTCGGGCCAAACACAATCCCCGCAGGATTAATTAGAAAAAGATTAGAATTGCCGCCCGTGACAGTAATTAAACCGTTAATGAGCGAAGCGTCCCCGCCAGCAATTCGAGCTAATATATTCTGAATAGCCGAATTAGTCAGAAAATTAGCAATTTGACCTTGATTCAAGCCAAACTGCCCAAAACTGTGAAAAAGATTCGCGCCATCTCCCGACAAACTGCCGCCGTTGATATCATAGCGGTTGCCGCTGGGGGTGACAACAGTACCCGTACCGTCAGCAGCAGGCACTATGGGCTGTGCTTGCGCGAAAGTATTAAAAATTAACAAAGAAAAGGGACAAATAAATAGCGCAACCTTTTTAATCTTTAAGTTGGCATTTTTCATAGCAGCAAGTAAAACTATCCTAATTGCCTTAATTATCGCACTTGCAAACAACTTACCTGTAAATTACACATTAATTCGCTCATGACAACTCCCCAAATCAAAAGCCTCTACACAGACGGCGCTTGTTCCGGCAACCCAGGCCCAGGTGGCTGGGGTGCAGTAGTTTGTTTCGCCGACGGCAACTGTCACGAACTCGGAGGTGCAGACCCCCAAACCACCAACAACCGCATGGAAATGCAGGCCGCCGTCGCTGCGCTGGAATTTTTTGCCAATTCCGGTCAAACCGAACCAGTCACCGTTTACACCGACAGCGAATACGTTAAAAACGGCATCACCAAATGGATTCAAGGCTGGAAAAATAAAGGCTGGAAAACCTCAACGGGCAAAGATGTTGTCAACCAAGACCTCTGGCATCTGCTAGACAAGCTGAATTCCCGACAAGTCAAGTGGGAACACGTCCGCGGCCACTCCGGCGACTTCTACAACGACAGGTGCGATGAAATCGCCCGCACTTTCTCCCACAATCTCACTCCCGAACTGCAACAGCGCAAACCAACGGGAGACGAGGCCGGGGCGGGCACGGGGGCACCGCCCCTACATTTTGACAACACAATTGTTTCGGAAGAAACGGACGCAACTGGTAACAAAACGATAGAATCCTATGTCATAACTTCTGACCTTCCGATCTCCAACTCTACCATGATGGATTCAACTGCCGATACCCTGGAGAACTTGCCCCGCGAGGTGAGGGTTCAAGACCTCCGCAATCTGATCGAAACGTTGCACATCGCCGACGAGGTTGCTACGAAAGGCTACTTGATTACCAGTTCTGAACTGGCTGATTTGATGGATGTAAATGCCAGCGCTGTCACCAGTCGGGGAGACAACTGGGTTTGGCGAAATTGGGTAGTGTCGCGGGTGCGGCGCGAAGGCAACCAAATTCTCTGGCAATTAGAGAGAATCGACCACGTTAGTACAACTGATTAGTGGTTAGTCATGAGTTATTAGTTGATTAATGACTGATGACTAATGACTGTCTCAAAGCAAGATTTGGCCAAATTCCGTAGGGACACAACAATGTTGTGTCCTTTTGGTCATCAGTTTACTAAACAAACTACTTAACATCAGTCTTAGTTAAAATCAAGAATCGAACTGTAAACTCGTGCTCAAAACCCTCATAAAATGGCATTGCACAATTTGAGGAGGATTCTTGTGGGGAGTAGGGGTTACGCCTCCCGCCTGCTTTGAAAATAAAGCGGACGGGCGGGACGCCCATCCCACAAAACAATCAAAATCATCCCGCAATTATGCAACGCCCATAAAATCAGTGATTTTGCATCTAAAATCTCAAATCGAAAATCTAAAATAGCATGAGTATCAGCTTGCGAACAGTCACTGCTACCAGGTATGTCACTCCTTTGCGCGAGGGCGGGTCGCTACCGGCGATCGTCGAAGCAGATGATGATGGTATGTACGTGCTCAAATTTCGCGGTGCGGGCCAGGGAGCCAAATCTCTGATCGCCGAGCTAGTGGCGGGAGAGATTGCTCGCGCCTCCGGGCTCCCAATCCCCGAACTTGTCTTTGTTGAACTCGATCCCGAACTGGCTCGCACTGAGCCTGACCCGGAAATTCAAGATTTGATCCGAGCAAGTGCTGGCCTCAACCTCGCCCTCGACTATCTCCCCGGTTCCATCACATTTGACCCGATAGCGGGGAAGTCCGAGGCGGATTTGGCCTCAGAAATCGTCTGGTTCGATGCTTTTGTGACCAACATCGATCGCACGTCGCGCAATGCAAATATGCTGGTATGGCACCGCCGACTTTGGCTGATCGATCACGGTGCAGCCCTCTATTTCCACCACACCTGGAAAGATTATCTCTCGCGCAGCCGCGATCGTTTCCCCCCAATCAAAGACCACGTTCTGTTGCGTTTTGCGAGTACGCTGGAAGCGGCAAATTCAAAGATGACTCAAACGCTAACGCCGGACATCATTCGCAACATCGTTAAACTAATTCCTGATACTTGGCTTGTGGGAGATTCTCCTTTCAGCGATAGCAACGAACATCGGAATGCTTATATCGAGTACCTCCTAAATCGGCTAGAATCACCACATATTTTTTTGGAGGAAGCGATTAGTGCCCGATCGATTTCTGTATGATTACGCCATTATCCGCGTCGTTCCCAAAGTTGAGCGCGAGGAGTTTATCAACGTGGGGGCGATCGTTTCCTGCGGTACGAAAAAATTCCTCGAAGCCCGTATCGAAATTGATGAACAGCGCTTGATGGCGATCGACTCAACGTTGGATCTGGAAATGATTCGCAATCACCTAGCAGTCATTCCCATCATTTGTGCAGGCGGCTCCGAATCTGGCGCGATCGGTCAACTTCCGCACAGAGAGCGCTTTCACTGGCTCGTAGCACCCCGCAGTACGATCGTTCAGACATCGCGGGTACACACTGGTTTTTGCCAGAATCTACCGGGTGCGATCGAACACTTGCTCGATACAATGGTGCGATCGTCTTGCCTAAAACCATCTGTAAAGGCTCAGTTGCTAGCGGTTGGAAATGACACTCACGAGATGCGATCGCACTCTAGTTAGCGTCAGCTTGTGGGTTAGATCTGATATCTTGCACCATTGTCAAGAACGGGCTCTCCGGCCCGTTCCACAAAGAATGATTTTTCTTGTGGAACAGGCCGAAAAGCCTGTTCCTAAACAAGTAATTGAGAATGGTAAAATATCTCAGTTAGATGCTACTTTGAGCTTAGTGGGCGCTCTATCCATTTCGGAAAACAGTCAGAATAGAAGCATCCTCAAGCTGTTTTAGCTAAAAATGAGAATGCCAGAACAAGAGTCTTGACCGATAACTTTTCTAAGGTCTTAGCCGCAGTTTCGCAAGGTAGAAAGATGATGCAAATTGAACCGACAAATATGACTTTCCCTCTCTGGGGTTTAGCAATTTTCATTTTGTGGACGATCGCGGTTGTTATCCTGCTGTTAACAGTCAGGATTAGGCATCTATCTGCGGGCGGATCAGTAAAAGATTTCGGCACACAAAACGACGACAGCTTGCTTTGGCGACTATTTCGAGTACAATCCAACTTGATAGAAAACCTGCCTTTGTATTTGGGAGTTGTTTTTCTTCTAACAGTTAGGGGTGTTTCAGGAACAGCAGTAGATTTGCTGATTGTTGTGTACATCCTATTTCGGCTTGTACATTCAGCGATTCACATTGCTGGCCTCGATCCAAAGTTTCGGTTGTTCAGCTTAGTAATTCAGTTAAGCTGCTGGGTGGCCTTAACTATTATGGCAGTTTTATAGTTGGGGAATTACGCAATTGCAACCTCTATATAGTAGGGTGCGTCAGGGGCAAATCCTCATTGTTTCGCAGACAGCGTAAGTCAGACGCACCTTACAAGTCGATCGCGCCTGTGACATTAATGCCTGTGATTTTGCTAACTTATCAAAGTTTATGAACAGAATATCTCGTGCGATCACTGTTATTTTAATTGTATTAGGCTGCATTACTTTTGTTTTAGTTCAGCCACCGCAATCAGCCTTAACCGTGCCACCTCCCGTGCAAGAATCTCCACGACACGGAGGAGATGTTGCTGAGACAATTAATTTTGGACGGCACTTTCAAGAGCTAGGAGTTGAAGGCTCGATCGCAATTTACGATTTGAATAGCGATCGGCTTTATCAACACAACCCGCAACGTAACGCCACAGCTTTTTTACCCGCATCTACATTTAAGATTCTCAACTCTCTGATTTCCTTAGAAACAGGGGTGATTTCAAATGAGATTGCCGTTCTAACTTGGGATGGAATTCAAAGGCAAATTCCCGCATGGAATCGAGACTTGAATATGAGAGAAGCCATCAAACTTTCCGCCGTTTGGTTTTACCAAGTTCTCGCCCGCCGAGTCGGACATGATCAAATGCAAAAATGGGTAGCTAAAGTCGGTTATGGCAACCAAAAAATCGGTAACACAGACGATATTGACAAATTCTGGTTAGAGGGAGAACTGCGAATCACACCCAACGAGCAAATTCAATTTCTCCGCCGTCTCTACAAAAATGACTTACCCTTCTCAGAGCGATCGCTGTCTCTGGTGAAAGATATCATAATTGTTGAACAAACTCCCGATTACACAATTAGGGCAAAAACAGGCTGGGCAAATTTTGGAGAACAAACAAAGCCTCAAATTGGCTGGTATGTAGGTTATTTAGAAAAGGATAAAAATGTGTACTTTTTTGCTACAAACATTGACATCCGCACCAATAATGACGCATCTGCAAGAATCGAGTTAACGCGCCGTTGCTTCAAGGATCTTGCGTTGCTGTAAGTGCGTTATTTGTTCTCTAATCTTCGCAAAAACGCCAGCGGGCCGGCTAAAGGTGATAAGCTGTTGTGCATCTAATTTGACAGTCAATTTTTCTACAATTATTGTGGAACGGACATCCTGCCCGTTTCTGGATTAAATTTAAGTGCGTAGTAGTTTAGCCAAAACACCCATTTATGCGATGCCTGAGTTCGATCACAGGAAGCCGAGTCTTTTAAATCTTTTAGGACTTACGCAATTGGCCCATATATATAGTTGCTATAGTGCTATATATCAGTTCTCGCAGCAAGGCGACAATCATCTAAGAGAGCATTAAGTTTTTCAACGACTAGCCAGGGGTTTCGACCTTTCAAACAAGCTACGATTGCTGCTTCATAGGGATTTCTGCCAGTTTTTTTTACTGCTGCGATCGCCTGTTTGTTAGACAATCCCCGCCCGCTGACCAACCAAGCAGCCAAAACCTGTCCTGTACGTCCGATCCCCCCAGAACAGTGAACTACCACCCGTTCGCCTTTGCTATTTGCAGATTCCAAAAATGGCAATATGCGATCGATTAAAATATCGCGATCGACCAATTCAAAGTCTGCCATCGGCGCCCAGCAAACTCGATCGCACCCAAATATTTTCCGATATGTTCCCAGTAAGTCACAGTAGCGGATGAGTTGCGTCTGAGCAAGTAAGCAGCAAACTTGCTTGATATTATGCCCCTGCATAAATTCAATCCAGCGAGCAACTTCTGCATCGCAGTATCCTGGTCTGGCTGCACCAAACACAATTAATTCATTCTCTGAAGCCGCAGCGAATTTGTGCATACTGTTTTCAATATTTTTACTTATAATTAAGAAAGACACACAAATCCTGAATCAACAGTGAAAAACAAGAGCCCGATCGCTTTAATGAACTGGCTACAACCCAAACAAGAAACCGTTTTGCTATGCGACTCAAGTGCAGCAGCTTCTGAGATGGCATTCATGCTCAACGGTGAGTGGGATGGGTGCAATAGTTTGGTGCTCCCTAAATGCGACAAGGTAGCAATTGAAGCAGCCGCTAGTTTGCTGGAGACATCGTGGTGCTACCAAAATACTTGCGAACCAGTTTTAATTCGGCTGGAAGTTGACGAATTGCTGCGCCGTTATGCGGTTGGAGACAGGTTTTTTATTAATGCTAACTTGCGATGCGCGCCATTGAGCGAAGTTTGCTTGGAAAACATTGATTTGAGTTATGCTAAATTGAATTTGGCTAACCTCAGCGACACTAATTTAAGCAAAGCAAACTTAATGGCCGCACAAATGCAATCGGCAAACTTGAGTGGCTGTAACTTGAGTAAATCCCAACTTGTCAGGGCGAATTTATCAGGAGCAAATTTATCGGAGGCTAATCTCAGAGGTGCCGATCTGAGTTATGCAGATTTAAGCAATGCTTGTTTAACAGGTACTGATTTAAGAGGTGCAAATTTAGCTAGAACAGACTTAAGAAAAACAAGCTTAGATGGGGCGATTTTTGAGTAAAATTTGGGAAACATCGGGACGGGCAGGATGCCCATCCCACAAAATAAGCGACTTATTTTTGCCCCACGTTCCCATGATTATTCATACTTTCGGCCGCGCCACTGAGTAGGCTGATTTAAAGCAGAAATAAGAATTCGCAAAAACGCCAACGGATCGGCTAAAGGTGACAGCCAAAACAGCCATTTACCCGATGCCCCAGTTGTATCGTAGGAAGGTGCGATCGCCAAACACAAAGCCGATCGCACTGCAACCAAAAATACATTCAATCCCAACAGCCAAAAGTGCGGAAATACACCAACCGGCGGCAGCGAACCAAACAACAAATAGCACAACACAATCGGCACCGGCAGACCTTGAACCGCCAGCAACAGCCACAAATCGCCCCAAATTTGACCGCCAGAAGCAGCATCTTTCAAATCGAGCGATCGACCCCATTCATTCCAAGTCTCGATCGCCCCCTCATACATCCGCACCTTCAACACCTTAGCCCCATCCAAAAAGCCCACCTTAAAGCCCTTAGCAGCCGCATAGCGAGCCAAAGTCACATCATCGCAAAACGAACCCCTCGCGACCTCATAGCCCCCCAATGCCACCAAAACCTCGCGCTTGCAGAGAAAACACTGACCGTTCGCCATCACCCGTTCCGGCACATCCCCGCCAGTCCCCGTCGGCCCGAACCGATAAACCAAAGTCATTAACAAAGCAGGTTGCAGCCACAACTCCCCCGGATACTTGAGGATAAACTGCGGCGACAGCGAAATCAAATCGTAATTTCCAGCCGCCGCCGTCTTCAGCAAACTCGCAATCAAGCCCGGATGCGGCACAGTATCCGCATCTATCCCCAAAATCCACTCGCACTTCTCGGAACTTGCCAAAAAACCCGCATTCAGCGCCCACGGACGCCCAACCCAACCCGCCGGCAGCGGATCGTCGTTAATCAAGCGAAACCGGGGGTCTTTTTGTGCTGCTGCTTTGACTAAATCTCCGGTTCCGTCTACCGAATAGCTGTCAACCACGATCGCTTCTCGGAGTTCGTAACTTTGGTGGCTTAATCCTTCCAAACAAGGCGAAATTCGATCGGCTTCGTTCAAAGTCGGTACTACCGCAGTACAAGCACCTAACAAATCCAGTGTCGGCGAATCCGGTTCCAGGGGCGGGATGCGCGATGGGCCTTTAATCAAACGCGACATAAGAATGGCTGCGGCGGGTAATTGCAGCAGCAAGAGTGCGACAGGGATGATAGTTGTCAGCGGTTGGGATAACAGGTGAGGGGCGATCGGGAAAACCATACTATTGAATAATTGAAGAATTGGGGATGACTTACTGGATATGGGTCAATACGCTTGGGTTAAAACTATTTATTCCTCGGAGATCCCCCTAAATCCCCCTTAAGAAGGGGGACTTTGAGTAAGTTCTTGTCCCCCCCTTTTTAAGGGGGGTTAGGGGGGATCGAGCTTAACTGAACCGTATTGGGATATGAGTTGGGAGCTTATTTACAGTTGATTTTTTTGATAACTGATATCAATTTAAAAAATTTAATAAAATTTTGACCTCAAACATATTACAGGAATTGGGCATGAAAAAATCGCCACTGAAAAACCCGGTTTCTTGTAGAAACCGGGTTTTTAAACTAGCTCAAAATTTAGTGTAAATTTTTGCTAAATCAGCCGGGGTTGCTCACTAGCAACTCACTTACGCAAAACGCCCACGGGCTGAGGTGGAATTTCAGCCGTGAGAACAGATGTATCCAAAGACGGCATTGTTTCGGTTACGTCACCTGTTGCGGGTTTAGCGATCCAGCTTAACGCGATCGCCGGAACTACACCCAGAAGCACCGCTAGCGATGTCGGGAACCAGAACCGAGAATCCAACGAAGTTACAGTGATAATTGCTCCGAAAGCAAAGTTTACCAAATAAACAATTAAGGGCAAACCCAATTCCGATCGCTCTAATTTAATCGGTGTTTTTCTCCACAAGAAAGCTGCTACAGAAATAAATAGCGCCCCCGTACCCATCCAGCCAGCCAAATTGCGGTAAGGCATCCCAAAGAAAGCCCCAACTTCCTCAAACTCCCAAAAAGGCACAGAAGTTTGACTCATCGCCGGATCTAGTACAAAATCCCAAGCTGTTAGCAGCAAAGCACCAAGGGCGATCGCCCCTATTTGGCGCACCCAGTTGAGTTCACCTTTACCAACCGCTACTCCAGCGCGAGCAATTATGTATGAAACCAGTCCCAGATAAAACCACGACAGGGGAATTGTAAACGGAACCAGCCCTGCAATTTTGTAACCCAAACCGCTCAAATAATGGTAGTGGCCAAAGGGAAAACCCGTACTCGTTCCCAACAACTCGCTACTCAAGGACAAAAACACAGAAGGCACTAAAAAACCCAGAGTTGCACCCCAACCCAACGTCCGCAAGGCATAGAGAGCAACCGCTGCAGCACCAAAGATGATATAAACTACTCCACCCCCAGCCATCCCCCACTGGAATAGCGTTTGCCCTGCTGGTGGCAAACTCATCACCAATTCGGGACGGGGTAAAATCAGCAGCAACCCTGCCAATCCAAAAGCCATTGACAAGACGTGGGCAATTAGGCAAAAGCGCTCAGCAATCAAAAGTTGCTTCATGGGACTCCTCGAAAAAATATTAGATGCAGAAAGCACTCGTTAACAGTTTACAATCTTTAACAAAAAACCAACACGAATAGAGCATCAGTCTTTCCCAATCTAAAATCCACCATCTCAAATCCCAAATCCCCTGCCTTATTGCCAATTCCCCACTAGCACGAAAGGCGCCCAGAAATAGGGATTTTGATACTGTGGGTTTTTCAGCAGCGTTAATTGAGCGTTGCGGAGGGCTTCAGCTTTGCTGGTTTTAGAAGAAGCAAGCTGCCGATAAAACTCAGTCATAAACATAGCTGTAGATTCGTCGTTGACTTGCCAAAGGGTGGCGGCGGTGCTGCGGGCACCCGATCGAATTGCCGCCCCCGCCAAACCCAAAGCGGCGCGGTTATCGCCCGAAGCAGTTTCGCAAGCACTCAAAACCAAAAGTTCGATCGGCTGTTGTTTCTCCCCAGTGCGGGCTCGCAGCAGTCGATCGAACTCCTTAACATTCACTTTCTGATCCCAAGTCACAATAAAAGTATCCGCCGCATTCGAGCTAAACTGACCGTGAGTTGCCAAATGGACGATCGGGTAAGACAAAGCTTTAATTCGATCGTGCAACCGCCCGCTGACAAAATCTTCATTCAGCAGCGAACTCGCCGGCATCTCGGCAGCAATTTGCTGAACTTCCTCCTTCACCCCCGGCAAAGCCGAGAAGCCTTGACGCGCTTCGGAGAGGGCAGCGGTGAGCACTTTTAACTTTACTTGGCTCAGCGGTTTCGGTGCCAGCAGTTGCAGTCCCGGCGCTAAAGCAATACTGTATTTTTCTACCAAAAACTTTTCACCGTCGTGCAGCACCGCCATCGGCAGATTCCGCAAATAACCGTCGAGCACAAATACCAGGGTTTTAATCCCGCTGGCGGTCAAATCCGCCTCTGCGGGGCGGATTAACCAGTCGTAAACCTGTTCGACGGGTAGCCTCCTGTCGCGGGGGAAAGAAGCAGGCCTGATGGTATTTTTGGCTTGTCTGAAGGCAGTTTCCAACTCGGCTTGAGACTTCTGAGTAGCGTAGCGGCGCAGGGGTTTGCCGGGAATTGACAAAATTACCTCCAAACGATCGCTCAAAATAATCGGATAAATCACCGCCGCTGTCGGATCAATTTCCTCGATCGACTTTGGTTTAGCATCAGCGCAAGCATCCCGAAAAAAGTTGTCCAATTCCGCCAACTGCAAAGATTCCACCGTTTGGCGCGCTAGTTTCAACTTAGCTTGACTGGGAGATTCGTCTTGCAAAAGCAGCCCGACTAATTCCCGGTAAACCGGTTCGGCACTTTCCCGAAACGAAAATTGCACTTCGGGATTGACTGTCACCAAATCGCCCCGCAAAGAAGACAGTACATTCACAGCTTGAGTATATTGAGCGATCGCCCCTTCTGTATTCCCCTGAGCTTTCCCAATCCGTCCAAGTTGCCAAAACAATTGGTAAGCAATATCGGGAGATTGAAACGCTGGTGCTAAACTCAAAGCCTGAATTGTGAGATTTTCCGCTTTCTGATACTGATTTTGGATTTCCGATAGTTTGCCTTTCGCTGCCAGAATATAAGCTTGTATTCGTTTATCGCCCAAACTGTTTGCTGGTTCGACAGAGCGATCGAGCATTTTGTCAATATCGCTTAAACTCAAAGTTTTCGCAGGCGACTGAGCTAATTTCATCAAGCTTTGAGCAAGATTAATTTGAGCGTAAAGTCCGGCGCGATTCGACCCAAATTGATCGGTTTGAGGTTGGATAGAACGCCACAAAGCCTCTGCTTCAGACCAATCTTTGCGATCGACCAACAAACTCAATTGATTTAACTTCGCCTGAATTTGTAAGAGAGAGCGATCGGGCATCGCCTCCGTCGATCGAGCATAATACTCTAGGGCAAAGCGTTCCCAATCACCCCGCTGTTTGGGTGTCAAACCCGGTTTATTGCTTTTAGCCCGTACCGTATTCCCCAGATTGAGGTAAATTGCAGCCTCCTCTGGCCGGGCACCTAATTTTTGGGCTGCTTCGAGTCCCGCCGACAGCACATCCTCGGAACGTTCCAGTTGTCCCAAAACCCGCAGCACCCGCCCTAAAGCATGAATTGCCCGGATTTGTTCGAGAGAAACTGGCTGATTTTTCAAAGTTTCCAAACCCGCGGCCGAAACTTCGCAAGTTTGGTTGTCCAGCTTGAAAGAAGCTAACAGAATTTTGCAAGCTCTGGGGTAAAGTCCGAGAATTTCCCAAGCCCGACTTTGATTAATTTGAACTTGAAAAAGTTGGTTCTTTCTATCAATTTGCTCAAAAATTTTAGCAGCTTGCGTCCAAATATCGATCGCATCTTGAGTCTGCCCCCGTTCAAGTTGCAACTGTCCTTGAATGTTAAGAGTTTCAGCCAAAATCCGCTGCTGTTCGGGAGTTTTTGCCTGTGTTCGCACAGCCGCCAAACTCGAATTTACAGCTTTTTCTGCTTCTTCCCAAAGCGCCAACTGCCCGTAGGTTGCAGCTAAATTACTCAAAGCCGCGCCGCGATCGAGATTTTCGCCTTTTGCCTCAAACTGCGCCACCGCTTGCTGCAACAAAGGTAGAGCTTCCGAAAAACGTTCCTCTCCGTACAGAGTTCGAGCTTGTCGGACAAGCTGCACCGCTTGTGGTGGATTAATCTGAGCAACTCCGGGAGGAATCGCAACGGATAGCAGACAGGAAATCACAAATAACAGAATTACTTGCCGGAGCGATCGGGTAAAGTTCATATTTAAAAAATAAAATTACAACCGCAGACACACATACTAATTAACCCAAACACATCTTATTCTTTATCTGCGTTAATCCGCCTACATCTGCGGTCAAAAACAACCTAATTTCAACGCGGCACACAACCTGAACTCGGTCGAGGATTGCGATCGTCCGCAGCATTACCCGGATTGTATCCAACAAGCGTAACTTCTCCTTTCGCATTCACCACCCAACCTTGCGCCGGAACAACTTCCCGATCGGGGATTTCCCTTTCTTCCTTCTTCTTCCCTCGATCGGTTACATCGGTTAAATCCTCTACATTGCTTGTTGCCGAACTTCCTGCCTCTTCTACCCACGGCAACGGCCATAGAGGGCTGCTGAGGGCATCATTAGGACTCGGTGGCACTCCTCCTTTCCCAGTAGCAGTAAACTCGCTCTCGGCCCCTCGGATGCAGGGATTGGCAGCAATTAACGCAGCCGGATTTACCACATTTTGCGGCAGTTCTACTAAACCTTGAGCGGGATTCACCCCAGCAGAACTAAATGTAACACTACCTTGCAAAGCCGGGCCGCTACTTTGGGAAATAGCCGCAATATCGCTGGTAGGAATTAGAGAAGTAGGACTTACTTGCAACGCTGCAAATTGAGCATCAGTCAGTCCTAAACTACTCCGGGCTTGGTCGCGGTTAAGGCTTGTAAAGCCAAAGATATTTGGTACATTGACCGTAACTTGTCCGCCCCTAGCTGTGCGAGCATTAGCTGTAATATCACTATTTTCTCGCGGTAAAGCTACCAAAATATCGCTATTAATTCTGATATTACCGCCCTCAGAAATACCTGCATCTGTGGTGATTCTACTGCCGCGCCGCAACTGAATGTCTTGCCCTTGCAGGTTAATATTTGCCCCTGTACCAGAGACAGTCGTGCCATCAATTATGCTTTTATTATCCAGGGCAATTGAGTTAGCTACAACGTTAATATTGCCCGCCCTACCTGTTCCTGAAGATTGAACGTTAACCACTGCACTATCCCGAAGAATCAATTGATTAGCATTCAAATTCAACGAGCCTGCATTTCCGCTAGCAGTGGAATTGACAGCATTAAACGCCCTACCAGCCGAGGCTTCAATTCCACTCATCAACCCACTGTTACTCCCAATACCTCGCACTTGTAAGCGATCGGCATTAATTGTAATATCTCCTGCATCTGCTATACCCAAAGAAGCCGCAGAAATAACGCCGCCATTCTGCACAGTTAGTTTAGGTGTTGAGAGGCGGATATCTCCACCTCTACCAGAACTTGCAGTTTGAGTAACAAAAGAACTTGCTACATAGCCCGCATTCCCCAAAAATCTTGACTCGCCACTCACTTCTATAGACTCGGAGGCTCTCACAGTTAAATTTCCTCCCGTCCCCCCACTTGTAGAAAACACGAGGTCGCCAAAAATTGCACCCGTCGTTAAACTAATTGTGGCTCCATTAGAAACACTCAGCCGCTTAGTGTTGATCGTAATATCCCCACCTTTTCCATTCCCATCAAAAGTATTCGTGCCGAGCCGAGTTTGCCCTAGACCTACAGGAAGACTACCCAACAATTCCACAGATTCACTCGCTTTAATCGCGATATTCCCCGATGCTCCATCACTAAGGCTGAAGCTGGCAAAAGCACCGCCATCGCGCAGTATTAACCGTTGGGCTTCAACAGTGATGTTTCCGCCTTGACCAGTGCTTTCGTTCGTTGTTCCGTTATAGAGCGTTGAACTGACGAGTTCGACCGTGTTGGCGCGGATAGCCAGATTTCCGCCATTCCCAGCACCAAAGGTGGGGGCGCCGCCCACTACCCCATTGCTCATCAACAGCCGTCCGGCTTCAATGTTAATATCTCCGGCGGCTCCACTGCCAATAGCGCTAGTAAACAGAACAATTTGCGAAATAAAGGGGTTGCCTGTTCCAGATGTCTGAAAATTTTCTGTAAGCTGCTGATAACCCTCAATTCCCAACCCGATCATTTCTACTGAGTCAGTAGCGCGGATGTTGATATCGCTTCCTCTCCCCTCTCCCAGTGTGGAGGCGAAAATTTGCGCCCCTCCCTCTAGTCGCAAGTTTTCGGAATTGATATTAATACCTTTACCATCAATATTTCCGAGTGTCAGTCCATAAATTCCTGAACCATTAAGAGCAATATTTCCACCTCGAATATCGACTTTCCCGCCTCCTAATCCGCTGGTATTTATAAATGCACCGTTCATTTCAATATTGCCGAAGTTCTGAATATTGCGATAGTTTAAATTCAGACCTAAAGCTGTTGGTTCAAATTGCACTAAACCTGGACTGTTGACGCTACCTAGAAGAATTTGTCCGGTATAAGCCGTTAGATTTCCTCCTTGCAGTTGAATGTCACCGCCAATTAATGCTAAAGTTTGACCGGGGTCTACTGCTAAACCGAGTTTTTCAAAAGCAGGAATTTCTATGGGGAGTGGCGGTAAGGCTGATTTAGGAGCCAGTGTTTGGGAAGAGTTAATAATTGTGCCGGGATTTTCTCTAAATCTTAAACCCACAGGAATATTGATCGCTAACAATGGCACTGCATTAGAATTAGCGGCACTAAATTCAAAGCCATTGTCAAAGAGAATTCCGCTACCAGTAGAACCTATAAATGAGCCGCGCAAATCTAACCGAGCATTCGGCCCAAAGACAATCCCTTTTGGGTTAATTAAAAACAAGTTACTGTTTCCCAAAACTCCCAGAGTTCCTAAAATATTAGAAGGGTTGCCACCAGTAACGCGGGTGAAGATGTTGGCAATTCCGCTGGGATTGGCAAAATAGGCTCCCCGCCCTTCACGGACGTTAAATTCGCGCAAGCTGTGAAATAGGTTAACGCCACGAGTTGCACCGCCAGTGATTCTATCTGAGGGTAAGTTGTTGATAGTATCGGGAACAGTCCGTGAACTTTCCGCGCCCAGCGAATTATCGGGGATGATTTGGGCGATCGCAGGGAGAGGAAACAGCAGTAAGAATGCAAAAAATAGGGCGCAAGATTGGCGGGGCATCTTTTAAGTCTGGTTAATTTAGTATTAGGAAAATAGCGATCGGGTAGCTAAAACCTGAAGAGTACCTATTGAGGTACGCAAACACCCGTCGATTTCGGACTGCGAAGAGATGCACCACCACCAGCATTATACGCTACCAGCGTTACTTGCCCTCGATCGTCCATTACCCAACCTTGAGCGGGAATAATTTCTGTTGGGCGATTTTCTTCTATGGATGCTCTTTGACCTTCTATTTGCTGACTTCCACCTACCGCTGGTTCCACCCACGGCAACGGCGATAGAGGGCTGCTGAGAACATCATTAGGACTTGGTGGCACTCCTCCTTTCCCAGTAGCGGTAAACTCGCTCTCGGCTCCTTGGATGCAGGGATTGGTCGCAATTAATGCAGCCGGATTTACCACATTTTGCGGCAGTTCCACTAAACCTTGAGCGGGATTCACCCCAGAAGAACTAAATGTTACAGTACCTTGCAAAGCCGGGCCGCTACTTTGGGAAATCGCCGCAATATCGCTGGTAGGAATTAAAGATGTAGGACTTACTTGCAACGCTGCAAATTCAGCATCTGTTAATCCCAAATTACCTCGAACCTGTTCACGAGTGACTGAGGTAAACCCAAAAACATTGGGGACATTAATATTAACGCGACCACCTTGGGCCGATCGCGCATTAGCAGTAATATCGCTATTTTCTTTGGGTAAAGCCACCAGAATATCGCTTTTAAGGTTGATATTGCCACCATCAGAAATACTTGCATCAGTTGTAATTCTGCTCCCTCGGCGCAACTGGATATCTCGTGCTTCAAGGTTAATATTTGCTCCGGGACCGGATGCCGTTCTACCGTCAATGCTGCTTTGGTTGTCAAGGGAAATTGAATCTGCTTTGACGTTAATGTTACCAGCCCGTCCCGATCCCAATGCTTGCAGATTGAGTGTTCCCCCATTGCGAAGAATCAATTGCCCGACATTCAGATTCAACGAACCTCCGTTAGCCGTAGCATTGGGATCTATAAGGTCAGATGCAATCCCAACGGAAGTCTGAATTTGACTGTTAAATTCACCTTGACCCCCATTCCCAATAACTTCTACACGACCCGCATCAATCGTAATGCTTCCGGCATCTCCTTGGCCTAAAGATGCAGTGCTAATAACTCCTCCACCCCGGACAGTCAGTACAGGTGTAGAAATGTTAATACTCCCTCCCCGATTAGCAGTATTGGCATCAGCGCAGATGAAACTGGGATTCCGACTGCCGTTCGCCAAAACTCCAGAAAAACCCTCGACTGTTACTGACTCAGTGGCCCTAACTGTCAAATTACCTCCAGGCCCCCCAGTTGTATTCAACGGTTGGTTGCCCACAACTGCTCCGCTAGATAAACTAATTCCGCCTCCGTCAGAGATCCTCAACCGCTTCGTGTCGATATTAATGTCCCCGGCTTGCCCATTCACACCGCTCGCAGTTGACCCAATTAAACTTGCTACGGGACTTCCAGTGGGAGTCCGCAGCACTTCTACTGATTCATTCGCTTTAATGTTGATATTCCCCGCTCCTCCTTCACCGCGGGTGATGCTAATCAGAGCAGCACCATCGCTCACGGTTAAACGTTCTCCCTCAAAGGTGATATTTCCTCCGCTACCCGTACTCCCCAAAAGTGGGCCACTGTGGATTGCAGAAGCGACCATATCTAAAACCCCGGCACGGATGGTAATATTTCCGGCGTTGCCAGCACCTAACGTGGTGGTAGTCAATGCGCTTCCATTGTCTATCAACAGTTTTCCCGTATCAATCGTGATGTTTCCGGCGGCTCCCATGCTATTAGTGCCAGTTATCAGCAGAAGTTGTGGGTCAAAAGGGTCGAAAGAGCCAGATACCGTATACTGACCACCAAACACTCTATAGTTATCTAATCCAATTCCGAGCGTTTCTACTGAGTCGGTAGCGCGGATGTTGATAGCGCCTCCGGCACCACTTCCTGCTGTCAGCGTGGAGATTTGCGCTCCACCTTGGGCCCGAAACTGTTGAGCGTTAATATCGATCGCCCTGCCATCGATATTTCCCAAAGTCAGGGCATAAATTCGCCCATTATTGAGGTTGACATTTCCACCTCGAATCTCGACTTTGCCGCCACCGACTCCACTGGTGTTGATCTGTGAGCCGTTGGTCATTTGAATATTACCAAAGTTGGAAATATTGTCATAGTTTAAACTTAATCCAAATGGCGTTGCCCCCAATCCAACAATCCCCGGACTAGCGACGCTACCCAGCAAAATCTGTCCGGTAGGTGCAGTGAGTGTTCCCTGATTTAATCCAATATCTCCGCCCACTAGGGCGAGAGTTTGTCCGGGAGGAACTGCTAAGCCCATGTTATTGAAAATCGGTGGGATTCCGGCGGGTAATTGTGGTAAATTCCAGGCTGGTGCTGCTGAAGAGTTAATGATTTTTCCCGAATTTTCTCGGAAGTTTAAACCGATAGGTATATTGACATTTAACAGCGGTAGTGATGGTGGATTGCTGCTGCTGAATTGATAGCCATTATCGAAAACTACGCTATCAGCAGAACTTGCTAAAAATGAACCGCGCAAATCTAACCGCGCATTGGGGCCGAAGACAATTCCTTTGGGATTAAGTAAGAATAAGTTAGCATTTCCTTGCACTCCCAACACACCTAAAATATTAGAAGGATTGCCACCCGTAACGCGGGTAAAAATATTCGTAATTCCGTTAGGATTGGCAAAATATGCTCCTCTGCCTTCACCCACGTTAAATTGTTGTAAACTGTGAAATAAATTTACTCCGCGAGTTGCACCGCCTTCTATTCTGTCCGATGGTAAGTTATTAATCGTATCGGGAACTGTGCGCGAACTTTCTGCGCCCAAGCTATTATCGGGGATGATTTGGGCGATCGCACGGAAAGGAAACAGCAGTAAGAATGCAAAAAATAGGGCGGAAGATTGGCGGGGCATCTTTTAAGTCTGGTTAATTTAATTTTAGAAAAATAGCGAGGGGTTAGCTAAAACCTGAAGAGTACCTATTGAGGTACGCAAACACCCGTCGGTTTCGGACTGCGAAGAGATGCACCACCACCAGAATTATACGCTAACAGCGTTACTTGTCCTCGATCGTCCATTACCCAACCTTGAGCGGGCATAATTTCTGTTGACCGAACTTCTATGGATGCTCTTTGGTCTTCTATTTGCTGACTTCCACCTACCGCTGGTTCCACCCAATTAAACTCGTTAGAATTGCTGCTGAGGGCATCGTGAGGACTCGGTGGCAATCCCCCCCGCCCAGTCACAGTAAACTCGTTCTCGGCCCCTTGGATGCAGGGATTTGCAGCAATTAACGCAGCCGGATTGACCACATTTTGTGGCAGTTCCACTAAACCTTGAACGGGATTGACTCCAACAGAACTAAATGTTACCGCCCCTTGCAAAGCCGGGCCACCACTTTGGGAAATAGCCGCGATGTCGCTGCTGGGAAGCAGAGATGTAGGACTTACTTGCAACGCTGCAAATTCGCCGTCACTTAGCCCCAACCTGTTTCTGACTTGTTCGCGGCCGACTGCTGTAAAACCGAAGACATTGGGGACATTGATATTGACGCGGCCGCCGCCTGCTGTGCGGGCGTTGGCTGTAATCTCGCTGTTTTCTTGCGGGAGGGCGACAAGAATGTCGCTGTTGATGTTGATATTGCCGCCGTCTGAACTGCCTGCATCGGTGGTAATTTGGCTGTTGCGGCGCAATTGGATGTCTCGCGCTTGCAGGTTAATATTTGCTCCTGTACCGGATACAGTCGTACCGTCAATCCTCGCTTTGTTGTCAAGAGCGATCGAATTTGCGACAATATTGATATTACCAGCGCGTCCGGTTCCCGTAGCCTGCACTGTTACTGTAGCTCCATCTCTGACAATTAGTCGATCGGCATTCAGATTCAACGAACCCGCATTCGCCGTAGCATCGGGATTAGTACCAAATATCTTGCCTACCGAAGCATCAATTGTACTGACAAACAGACCATTATTTCCGCTGCCACTGACCTCAATGCGATCGGCATTAACAGTAATATTCCCCACATCTCCTACACCCAAAGAACTCGTAGAAACTATTCCCCCATCCCGCACTGTTAGGCTGGGCGTATCAATGCGAATATCCCCACCCCGACTCGAACTCAAAGTTCCAGAAGTCAGCCCACTCGCATTCTGAATTCCGCTGCTCAAAAGTTGAGAAATACCTGAAATTTCTACTGATTCAGTAGCCCTAACTGTTAAATTTCCAGCAGGTCCGCCCTCCCTAGAAAACAAAAACCTCCCAACTAAAACACCCGATCCTACTGTAAACGCAGAACCCCCAGAGAGAGTCAACCGCTTGGTATCAACGTTAATATTCCCCGCCCTTCCGTTAGAGCCGATACTGAGCGTACTAATTCCGCTTGACACAACTGTTGTCGGGCCGCTGTTAGACAATTCTACTGATTCAGCAGCTTTAATGTTGATATTCCCCGACGGGCCGCTGCTGTAGCTCGTCGTACCGAGAATAGAACCGTCGCGCATAATTAATCTGGCGACATCAACACTAATACTTCCTCCCGCACCGCTACTTTCTTTAGCTGTCCCGTTGTTAATTCCAGAACCCACCATCTCAAAAGTATTGGCGCGAATGATTAAATTTCCGCCATTTCCACCGCCAAAAGTGATGCCGCTACCTACTACCCCATTGTTGAAGAGCAGGCGGCCGGTGTCGATCGTAATATTCCCCCCCGAACCAGCACCAGCACTAGCATTAAACAGCATCATTAGCGGGTCAAACGGGTCTGTAGTTCCCGATACCAAATATTTAATTGCAAGCTGTTGATAGCCCTCAACTCCCAGCCCGCTCATTTCTACTGAATCAGCAGCCCGGAAGTTGATATTACCTCCTGCACCATCTCCTAGAGTCAGGGTAGAAAATTGCGTGCCGTTTTCTACTCGCAACTTTTGAGCGCTGATATCGATACCTCTACCATCAATATTTCCCAGTGTCAGCGCATAAATTCGCGCCCCGCTGAGGGTGACATTTCCACCTTTTAACTCTACTCTGCCCCCACCTGTGCCACTGGTGTTAATAAGTGTTCCATCAGATATTTGAATATTGCCGAAGTTCTGAATATTGTCATAATTAACAGTTAAATTTCCTTGCTGAGCAACAGGAGGAGTCAGTGCAAAATTAACTAAACCGGGACTGGCGACGCTACCGAGTAAAATTTGTCCGCCGCTGGCAGTTAAATTGCCACCTTGGAGTTGGATGTCGCCGCCAATCAGTGCTAAAGTTTGACCTGGGTCTACTGCTAAACCAACTCGATCGCTAATCGGAATTGGCACAGCAGAGGCTGGCAGGTTTACCTTTCCTATAGCCGTCGATTGATTGACAATTGCACCGGGATTGTCTCTAAATCTTAAACCAACGGGAATATTAACGGTTAACAGCGGGGATGTTTGCGGGTTGGTGCTGCTGAATTCAAAGCCGTTATTAAACACAATACTGTCAGCCGTTGAACCGATAAAGGAACCTCGCAAATCTAACCGCGCATTCGGTCCGAATATAATTCCTTTGGGGTTAATTAAGAATAAATTGCCGTTGCCTAAAACTCCCAGAGTTCCTAAAATATTTGAAGAGTTTGGGCCCGTAACGCGGGTGAATATGTTGGTGACTCCGCTGGGATTGTCAAAATAAGCTCCCCGCCCTTCACGGATGTTAAATTCGCGCAAGCTGTGAAAGAGGTTAACGCCGCGAGTTGCGCCGCCAGTGATTCTATCTGAGGGTAAATTGTTGATAGTATCGGGAACTGTGCGTGAACTTTCCGCCCCCAGGGTATTATCGGGAATGATTTGGGCGATCGCGGAAGTGGGAAATAGCAACAGTAAAGCAAACTGTAGGCCGTAATGCAAGCGAGGCATAAAAAAACTCTTTTAAAGATAAAAATTTTCGGTGTAAGCTCATCTCGTTTCTCTAAATGTTTTGAATTTGGCTGCTGAGTACAAGTTGCTCGACTGTGATTTCTAGTTCGGGAAAAGTTTTAGAGATAATGCGCTCATTACCTCTAAAACTTTGAACTAAATAGTTACCATTTTCCAAAGAGTAAACGAAAACTGTGGGAATTTTGGGATTTCCTAGATAAGCCCTAGAAGCGATCGCTAAATAGTCCACAATCCAATACTCACAAATGCCGAGCCTTTGATACTCATCTAGCTTATCCACATAGTCGTCTTCCCAGTTAGTTGAGGTAACTTCTACTGCTAATTGGATAGGTTCGGTAAGAGATCCGTAGCCACGTACATTACTGTTCCATACAGATGCCTTAACCACACCAATATCAGGATTTCTGCCTTGTTCTTGTCCTGAAGCTGTTACAGTCCTCAACACTATATCTTTGTCAACGATATAGTCAAGCCCCAAGCGATCGCTTTCTCTGTCGAAAGACTTAACAAGAAATCGTGCCCCATTTTTATGAGCTCTGGTTGCTTCCACTTTGACAATCTCTCCATTTACCAGTTCGTAGATGCCAGATCCCTCTGGGTAGTTTTCGAGAAAGTCTGCAAATGTTAGTTTAGTTTGTGTCTGAACCATAAGACAAGCCCTCTTGTGTTAACTAGGTTAGGATTTATATCGTTTCCGGTTCCCTCATAATTATATATTTGGATCGTATCAGTGCGATCGTCCCCGCTCGCGACCCAAGTAGCGATCGAGACTGCCACTTAATAAAATTTGACCGTCAGCGCTAAAAATAACTGACAACCTTGCCAGATCCACAGCCATAGGCTAAGATTTTGCAAAGGTCGAGAACACAATCTTACCAAGCTTTTTTATGAACTACCGAAACCACATCACGATACTCGCTATCCTTTAGATAGGCTTTAGATAGGAAGAATTAATTAGGGAAACTCAAATGGCAATTAACACTTCTTTAGAGGAACGGCTTGCAGCAGTGGAAGCAGCGATCGCCCCGTTGCAGAAGCAAATTGTGGCTTCTCAACCGACGAACTGGTTGCAACAAATTATAGGGTCTTTCAAAGATGAACCTGCCTTTGAGGAGCTACTTGCCTATGGACGAGCGATTCGCCAAGGAGATGAGTTTCTCCTCGAAGCTCAAGATGAGCTATGAAATATTTACTGGATACAGACCACTATGTGTCGCCGAGCAAGTCAGGAGCAAGCATGAACCGCAAAAGCATCGCAACAAATGTTGCTCGTAAACTTTGGGCACAGTGTGGTGGCTTCTGTCAAAATCCAAATTGCAATAAATACCTCTTCGCTAAAGTCGGGGATGATGTAGTCAGCCTTGCGAATGTAGCTCACATAATCGGTCACGGTAAGAACGGTCCTCGAAGCGAGCACGAACTAGCTGACTATATTGACAAAGATGGTATGGCTAATCTGGTAATGCTTTGCCTGGAGTGCCACAAAGTTGTTGATGAGCTAGAGGATAAATTTCCTGTCGAGCAAATGCAGGAATGGAAGTCATCCCACGAACTGGAGATAAATTCACTCTTTGATTATCCTCAGATTTACAATGAAAGAGAGCTACTTGAACAAGTCAACGACCTTTTGGTTGAGAATAAAGTTATCTTTGAAGAATATGGTCCTTTCTCAAATAAGGCATTGGAGGGGACCTCTGGTGATGCACTGACCCTCTGGCGACGACGCTGCTTAGACACGATTCTTCCGAACAACCAGAGGATAATTGGGTTAATTGAGGCTAATAAGAAAAATTTCCCTTATCCGTGGGAAGTTTATAGGCAAATGATGGGTTACAAACTTCATGCAGATTCCTTTCGAGACAACTGCCTGTTGGAAAAGAAAGTCAACGACTACAAGCTATTTCCCAGAGAATTTGATAACTTTATCAAACAGAGCCTTGGTCTACCTGTAGAAAATAGAGAGAACAGACCCGAAGAAGAGATTGAATTTAGACAGGCGACAGTTTCAGCCTACATCGAAAAGTTCTTGGCAAACCACTCGTTTATTGAGCGAATGGAGAAACTCAATATAGCCATGTTTGATGTTGATCTGAAGGATGAGCGCAGCCTTCGAGTATTTGCGACAAATACTTATTTCTTCACCGAATATACGTTTGAGAAGATCATGGCGATTGATCCAGGGGTTGATGCAATCATTTGCTCTAACCCCTATGGGAGGTATACGTGGGAAGCCAAGGCCCTCTGTATAGACCATAAGATCGGCTTATTCACGCTTAGGACATTTATGGGTGCCATCCGTAAAAATGGTGATGAGTTCCTGGACTATCTACTACAAGAAGACAAATCTAGTCGTCTTAGCTACTTAAAATCTCTGCTTGATAAAGCCTCAGTTCCTGTAGGTTTTCAAGTGTATATATTTGGTTCGTATTTGAGACGAGAAATTTACAAAGATATTGATCTCATTCTGGTCTATCCAGTAGGAGCGGCTGAAGGAGTGCTCTTTTCAATAGTGGAGAGCATCAATCAAGCATTTAAAGAAAAATCATCGCAGCTTGATATAACAGTATGTTCGGAAGCAGAGTATAAAGCTATGAGTTTTGAAAATGACAACCGTACCAAAATTAGATAATTCAATAAGGTGACAAAACAGCCCAACAACCGCAATGCACCGGAACTTTGAAGAATGATGGTTACTGACAAAAATTGTCTGAGTCCGGTGATTACGAACGTTATGAGTGGTACAAACTCTCGCTGAATAGCAATGTTTAATCGTGCGATCGAGGCCGCCACTTAATAAAATTTGACAGTCAGCGCTAAAGATGAAAGTGTTGGGCGAAGCGAAGCATTCGATCGCGCTCAACCCAACCTCCAATTTAAAACGGAAAATAATTAATCCGAAAGTATAGGCCTTTTTCCTGCAAAGTTCGATCGCCCGATCGAGCATTTATCAAAGGAATACCATAGTCTAGACGCACATTCAACCGATCGCCCATCTGCCAAACCAGCCCCAAACCCGCACCCAGCAGTTTATCCGAGTCAGGATTCGGCTTTTCCTCCGAATGGTTCCACCCTACCCCAAAATCGATAAACGGAGCGATTTGCAACAAACCTTGGACTTCCGGGACACGCCAAACCGGGATTCGCACTTCAGCAGACGCGATCGCACCGCTATCAGTTAACAGCAAATCTTGGCGATATCCGCGCACGCTTTGAACGCCACCGATCCCAATTTGTTCTAGGGAAAGCAGAGGGCGATCGGCTAATTGAATATCGGAACGCACTATCAGCAAGGTTTCTGGCGCTAACAGCCGCACGTACTGCGCTTGTCCGCGCCATGCCAAAAAGCGGCTGTCGGGCCCGCTATCGTTCGCAGTAGCGCCGAACAGATTAGTACCGACGGAGAATTGCGATCGCGCCGCGAACACTTGGCTGGAACTCCGCTGCACGTATTCTTGAAAAAAGCGCACAGCCGAAACTCGCGTTTCGCCACGCTCATTTGCTCCCGCCGAAAGCGCAAATCGTTCCCCCGACAGGAATGTATCGCTTTCTTGCCGCGAAAAACTCAGTCCCAAAGCCAAAGTGCGATCGGGCTTTTCGACAATCGGCTGGCGGTAAGTTAACTCGTAAGTCCGCGATTTCCCCTCAATTTCAGCAGCATCAAACGGTTCCTCGATGATATTGGTGCTAGCAGCACTCGCAGCGAACGCAATCGTGCCGTTGCGTGCGTTGACGGGGACGGTGTAGCTGCCGTTGAATTCGTTGCTGCCGTCGGTGTTAGCATAAGATACCTCTAATCCGTCGCCCAAACCGAGCAAATTTGCTTGATTGATGCGAACACCGCGGCGAAAACTGCCGACGCTGGGCGATCGGTTGTTGTCTGCGAACACTTCACCGTTAAAGCTGTTTGCTTCTTTTACCCGCACTTCTAAGCGGCTGTTTTCCGGGCGGCTTCCGGCTTGGAGTTCGGCGGAAATATTGCCAATTAAGGGGTCTAGTTGCAGCAGTTGCAACGCTTCCAGCAGGCGATCGCGATTGAGGGGCCGTCTGGTAGCGCGCTCAAGGCGCGATCGCACGTAATTTGAATTCAAGCGCCTGTTTCCAGTAATCACAATTTCATCTAATCCGCCTTCTACAATCCGAATTTTCACCACACCTCCGTCTCTCGGAAAGGTTTGGTTGGCTGTAATTACAGCGCCGGAATTGATGTATCCTGCCGCTACATATTTTTGAGTGACGGCTGCTTCGGCTGCGATCAGTTCAGCAAAGGTGATTTCGCGCCCCGCAAACTGTTGCGTAACTTCTGCTAGTTCGCGATCGCTAAAAGCCGTGTTGCCCTCAAATTCAAAGCCATCGACCCTAATTGTACCCAGAATGCTTGGTCTAGAATCGCCGGGAACAGGTGTTAGCGGCGTTGGTTGAAGGGGAGACGGCGCAGGCGGTTGCGGTGCTGTTGGTGCAGGTAATTCCGGCTCTCTGGGCAGAATTGGGTTGGGCAGTTGGCTTAATTGCAAAGGTTGAGCGATACCCAAATCGGTTTTTTTTCGGTCAATCTTTTCTTCTAGTTTTTGACCTCGGTTAAAAAGCTCGGTTTCTTGAGTGTTTGTGCTAAATGTGCGATCGGCTGAATTAGCCGCTTCCGGCTCTAAGTCGGGAATTTCCGCAGGTGGGGATAAGGGTAGAGTTGTCGCCAAAGCCGATCGTTCTGATTCAGCCGGTAACTTCGTTTCCTCGTCTTTTACGGGCAAGTCTTCGCGTTTGTCAAAAGTGGTATCGTTGGGGGCTAAAGCTCGATCGCCTCCGCTGCTGACTGCTGCCAAATCCTCAACATTTGAGGTCAAAATTTCAACTGTGCTAGCGGATGTTTTCGCTGGTTTTCCCAGCCAAACTAACCCAAAAATTCCAGCGAGTAAAAATAGTTTTTGTGAGCGACAAGCCATAGGATCTAATTATTATCTCGCTTAAGTGGGGAAAAATATTTTTAGGAAGTGAGCACCTAAGAGTAAAAATCAATCTTAACAGCAAAAAAGGAAACAGCCGTCGCAGCCAACAGTTTCGGCGACGCTACAAACCAAAAGATCGATCGACGACTGTTCATTTCCCAAGACTTACGCACCAACCCGGTTCTTATCAGAAAAAATATCGTGTAAGGCGATCGTAAACGGTAAAAAAAACCAATTTTTTTTTGCAAAACCTACGCTTTCATGCTAATGCAGCAACCAGAATAGCCCTGCACGCCAGGGTAAACCAGAAACCGGGTTGTGTCCGAAAAGACGCGCTACAAATGAGATCTGGCATCATTCTCAATAATCTTTTTATGAACAGGCTTTCCGGCCTGTTCCACAAGAGATAAATTTTCTTGTGGAACGGGCATCTTGCCCGTTCTTGAGAATCGTGCAATGAGATCTGGCACATTCTCAATAATTTTTTTATGAACAGGCTTTCCGGCCTGTTCCACAAGAGATAAATTTTCTTGTGGAACAGGCATCTTGCCCGTTCTTAAGAATAGTGCAAGGTGTGAGTGACAACCCGCAAAGCCACTAAAAAACCCGGTTTCTTTGATTTTGGTGCATCATACCAAATCCGACTTTAATACCCCCTTTATTATTGAGTCAGCGTCTACCCACATCCTGTGCGTAGACGCCGTTTCAACCGCCCTGTGATCAAGAGGATTTGTAACTTTGAATTATGCAGAGCGGCCCGCACCAGTCGCAGCACCAATTTGAGCCCCGTCAGCCAATCCCACCAACTTAGCGCTCAACTCCCACATCCGCTCGCCTTTTTCATCATCGCGGGCCTGGGGAGAAACCTTTTGCACAAAAGACTTACCATCTTTTTTCTGGCGGTTCCCCCAACTCCAATAAGCCCCAGATTGCTTGTATTCTGGATCGGCAACCACCATCGCCAGCCTTTCGCCCGCCAACTCCTGCGACACGTAACCCCCGGTGATATTCTTCTGAAACAGCGGGAACAGCTTCTGGAATAGAGGATAGTGATTGCGGAAAAGCGGCGTATCCGCAACGCATCCCGGATACAGCGAAGTGAAAGTAATCCCCGTAGATTCATGAAAACGGCGGTGCAATTCTCGCATCGTCAGCACATTGCAAACTTTGCTATCTTTGTAAGCCTTGACCGGTTCAAACTTCTTGCCGTCAACCATCGAAATCGGGTCTTTGAAACCCGCTTCAAAACCCTCAAACTTGCCCAAATCCGGGCGCGGCGGAATCTTCCCGCCCAACTCGTCTGGATTGTGAGTCACGGTTCCCAAAATCACGATTCTCGCATCGGAATAATAGGAAGGCTTCATATTTTCCATCATCAGGTTGCACAGCAGGAAATGACCCAGGTGATTGGTAGTCATCGTCAACTCATAACCCTCCGGGCTCCGCAGCGGTTCCTTAATCAAAGGCATATAAATGGCCGCGTTGCACACCAAAGCATCCAGAGGCCTGCCGCTGGCCTTAAATGCCCGAGCAAATCGGCGCACGCTCTCCAAATCGCCCAAGTCAATCTCCATGATTGAGAAACTGCCTTCAGGTATGCCCAACTCTTGGGCGGCGTCTCCAGCTTTCCGCACGTCCCGACAGGCCATGACTACGTGCCATCCCTTGTCTGCGAGAGCTTTCGCGCCGTACAAACCGACGCCGGAGGAAGCGCCGGTGATGATAACCGTTGACTTGTGATTTTGTGCCATCTTGTTAAAAGCGCTTCCGCTATTGATTATTTTCAGGCTCTCAAAAGCTGAGCTAGCAGCTCGGATGTTTTGAAATGTCCTACGCTTATTAGGATATGAGGAAACGTTCTCGATCTCAACTGCCTTTTTGCCCTTGGGCTCGATCGAGTCATTTTCGCTCTCTTTGCGGGAGTTGCCCCTCAAACACCGATCGAACATAAGACTGTCATGAAAAACGTAAATTGGTTGATTGAAAAAGATATTTACGATCGCGAATCAGAATTTTTAGCAGAATTGCAGAAACAAGGATACATTTACCAAGAAACTAAATATCTGACTTTTCGCCCCGAAGCAGCTCATCAATATTTTTCCCCTGATGATTGTGTTTTATTCATGGGAACCCTAAATTTAGGTCGGGATATCTTAAGAACTTCGTGGATTCCGGGAGCTTATATGGACGAAAAGAATCTCCGTTGTTCCAGTTACTACACTTATTTCGGTCAATACTTGTTAAATAATAAATATTTCCTTCTTTCTTTCTTTGGGCGAATTGGTCAGAAGAAAAACCGAAATTCTGGAATACTTCAAATCCGATGGAAATTTGTTTGTGCGACCTGACAGCAATATGAAGTCATTTCGAGCCGGGGTTTTTAACCTGAATATTTTAAATACTATGCAATCTCTTGGAAGCAAATTAAAAAGAGATGAAACTACATTGGTATTAGTCAGTGGTAAGCGAGCAATTACGAAAGAATGGAGATTTTTTGTTTATAAAAATCAAATTATTACTGGTTCTCTGTATTTAGTGGGAGAAGAAAGAGTTGATGAAACAATCAGGGGAGGATATTTAGAAAAGTATCTTAGCGAAGTTTTCAAACAAGTGAGTTGGTATCCAGAATCTGTCTACACGATCGATATCTGCGAGTCAGAGGGAGAGCTTTATGTCTTGGAACTTGGTTCTTTTAGTTGTGCTGGAGAATATGCTTGCGATTTGAGTGCGATCGTCGAATTTGGTGCAAAAGCAGCTTGGGAAGATTACCAAGCAGTCAATCAATTTTAGATTACCCAGAGCCCAGACTTCTTAAAGAAATCTGGGCTCTAACAGCAGGTGTCATCCATGTAATCTGATGCTCAGGAAATAGCTGCCGGTTCCTGATAGCTAGGGAAATCGATATAACCTTCAGGCCCAAAAGAATACCAGACGCTGACTTCAGCAGGCGGATTGAGTGGCCAACCATTAGTAAAACGCTCTACCAAATCGGGATTGCTGATAAAATCTCGACCAAAAGCAATTAAATCCGCAACTTTGCTGCTCAGGGCCGTTTCAGCCTGTTCTTGAGTATATCCGCAGTTTCCGACGAGCGGCCCTGTAAACACATCGCGAAACTCTGCTATCATCATCGGCGTTCCCAATTCATGAAAGCCAAATGCTAGACCGTCCACCAAGTGAAGGTAAGCTAAATCATAGGCATTTAACTGCCCTGCGAAATACAGAAAATCTTCTCGATATTCGGGAGAACCCATGTCATTGAAATTACCGTTGGGAGACAGCCTAACTCCTACTCTGTTGGCCGGAAATACTGTGATAATCGCTTCTACAATTTCCTTAAGAAAACGGTAACGGTTTTCCACTGTACCGCCATAGGAATCAGTGCGGTGATTGGTTTTGGTTTGCAGGAATGTGTCAATGAGATAGCCGTTTGCAGCGTGAATTTCTACACCGTCAAAACCTGCCATTTTTGCCCGTTCGGCCGCCTTGCGATAATCTTCTACAACCAGGGAGATTTCATCGGTTTCTAGACCGCGGGGGGTTTCGTAGGGTTGTTTGCCTAGAGGGGTATGAATGCCTTCTCCGTTTATTTTGATGGCAGAGGCTGCAACTGGCAATTGATTGTTTTCATGAAAACTGCTGTGGGAAGCTCGTCCGCAGTGCCAAAGCTGCATGAAAATCGGCGTTTCGTGGGCATGAACCGCAGTCACAATTTGTTTCCAAGCTTCGCCTTGCTCGTCTGAATAAATACCGGGCGTATTGAGCCAACCCTTAGCTTGAGTAGAAACCACTGTGGCTTCTGTAATGATTAAACCAGCGGAGGCTCGCTGAGTGTAATACTCTGTCATCAAGGCGTTGGGCATCCGCGCTTCACCGGCTCTGGCTCTCGTTAGGGGTGCCATGACTACCCGATTTTTTAAGGGTAAATCTCCGATTTTGAATGAACTTAGTAGGAGTGGAGAAGTTGTTTGAGTCGTCATAATTTTGAGGTTTTCTCAACTGAATAATCTGGGAAATCACATATACCAACCGCTCGTGTTAGGACGCAAGGCGCAAGACATCCAAGGGTTGCCAAAACGTAAGCAATCAAACTCATCAAGCTGTTTACGAATTTGACTTTTTAGCCAAGACTCTTCTTTGTTCAATTTTGTTAAACTCTGGAGAGTAGGGCGGTAAATATAATAGTCTACACCCTGCTGTTTGAATCAATTCCTGAATCCGACCACTTTTATCAAATGTGAGATTCTCCATGAGCACCACCTGTGCTGTGACAAGTGTTGGAAGTAAACTTGTTTCCGGCGAGCGAAGGAGTCAGGAGAAGAATACCCTCTTTCCTCCTGTCTCCTCCTCTGGTGAATACTTCCGAAAGTTTCAATCCCTGATAGGGTTTTAGGTTGTTTTCGGCCTCAAATTGCTAGGCTCGAAAAACTGGAAGCTGCGTTTCAATCCCTGATAGGGTTTTAGGTTGTTTTCGGCTTGAATCCGAAATTTCCCACGAAGTGCCGCACAACGTTTCAATCCCTGATAGGGTTTTAGGTTGTTTTCGGCCTGTTGGGCGGTTTGCTGGTTTCTCCCCCTAAGCCGCACAACGTTTCAATCCCTGATAGGGTTTTAGGTTGTTTTCGGCAGTGACAAAGACATGGGTTACTGGCCCCAAAAGATGTTTCAATCCCTGATAGGGTTTTAGGTTGTTTTCGGCGAGCCTATGCTTTCACGTCGTCGCATTGAGCATCTCAGTTTCAATCCCTGATAGGGTTTTAGGTTGTTTTCGGCCTATTTTGTCTAATTCTATTCTCAGAGCTTCGCGGAGTTGTTTCAATCCCTGATAGGGTTTTAGGTTGTTTTCGGCTAATGTGGCAAAGATAGCGTTAAAAACATATTTGGGTTTCAATCCCTGATAGGGTTTTAGGTTGTTTTCGGCTCAGCAACGATGATTGTTGCTGTGAAAGTAGTTGTTTCAATCCCTGATAGGGTTTTAGGTTGTTTTCGGCGGAAGATTAGGCATGGCAATCAAAAATAGGGGCTGTTTCAATCCCTGATAGGGTTTTAGGTTGTTTTCGGCTATTGCTTCTACCGTGTAGCGTACTGCATCGGTTAGTTTCAATCCCTGATAGGGTTTTAGGTTGTTTTCGGCTGAAGCGAGTTTTTGCGCGATACCGGCTGCGTCTACGTTTCAATCCCTGATAGGGTTTTAGGTTGTTTTCGGCACATTATTTTGTTGGGACAGCCAAATACTCAAATGTTTCAATCCCTGATAGGGTTTTAGGTTGTTTTCGGCCGTAGCTTAATTCTTGAGTTTTCATGGTTCAATTGTTTCAATCCCTGATAGGGTTTTAGGTTGTTTTCGGCGCTCACGACATAGCCGTGCAAGCGTCAATTCATCGTTTCAATCCCTGATAGGGTTTTAGGTTGTTTTCGGCTTTGTAATTCCCTATCTCACAGTCAATCAAATGAGTTTCAATCCCTGATAGGGTTTTAGGTTGTTTTCGGCGCGTATTACATCCCTAGTCAGTGCCGCTAATCTAGCGTTTCAATCCCTGATAGGGTTTTAGGTTGTTTTCGGCAAGTTGTTTTTGCTCAATTGGCAAGTCACGCATAGTGTTTCAATCCCTGATAGGGTTTTAGGTTGTTTTCGGCGGCATCATGTCTAGTGCAGCGCTAGACAATGCTAGTTTCAATCCCTGATAGGGTTTTAGGTTGTTTTCGGCATTAATTGATCGCATTTTAAAGTTTGGTGAGGTAGTTTCAATCCCTGATAGGGTTTTAGGTTGTTTTCGGCTCGGAAGTGCGGATGTAGTAGAGAACATCACGAGCCCGTTTCAATCCCTGATAGGGTTTTAGGTTGTTTTCGGCCATCGATCAATACACCTTATTAATTGAAGAAAAGGTTTCAATCCCTGATAGGGTTTTAGGTTGTTTTCGGCCTTACGCACAGTTAGTTTTTCTTTACGGCTTTTCTCCGTTTCAATCCCTGATAGGGTTTTAGGTTGTTTTCGGCCCCGTTGTTGCTCCTGATAAAGCTTTTAATTCTCTGTTTCAATCCCTGATAGGGTTTTAGGTTGTTTTCGGCATCCGTTGTCTCAAGGTAATTCAGGATTTTAGTGGCGTTTCAATCCCTGATAGGGTTTTAGGTTGTTTTCGGCTAGCATTCTGTTGAAGTTGGCAGACTACCTTTGTTTCGTTTCAATCCCTGATAGGGTTTTAGGTTGTTTTCGGCCTGGCTGCAAAGGCGCACCGTTGCCATCAAATACAATGTTTCAATCCCTGATAGGGTTTTAGGTTGTTTTCGGCGAATCGATTTGTCGATGGTATTCGGCAGCACAAGGTTTCAATCCCTGATAGGGTTTTAGGTTGTTTTCGGCTCTGACGAACACAATACTCCCAAATTCCTGATCGTTTCAATCCCTGATAGGGTTTTAGGTTGTTTTCGGCGGTCGATCGATAATCGCCTTGGGAATTGGAGTTTTTGTTTCAATCCCTGATAGGGTTTTAGGTTGTTTTCGGCACATCCCTAAAAGTTCCTTCTCATCCACATTTAGTTTCAATCCCTGATAGGGTTTTAGGTTGTTTTCGGCCTTTGCGAACTGTACCGCCGCCACTACCTCGAAATTGTTTCAATCCCTGATAGGGTTTTAGGTTGTTTTCGGCCGAAAACTTGCACCAGTTCCCCTGCAACGCGCCATGTTTCAATCCCTGATAGGGTTTTAGGTTGTTTTCGGCGACGATCGCACGAGAGCGAATAATGCAGTAGTGATAGTTTCAATCCCTGATAGGGTTTTAGGTTGTTTTCGGCCGGGAAATGGCAATGGATCGGATTAATATTTTGAGTTTCAATCCCTGATAGGGTTTTAGGTTGTTTTCGGCTGCGAGCCTGACTTCGATCCTTATCACCAGGTGTTTGTTTCAATCCCTGATAGGGTTTTAGGTTGTTTTCGGCCATAAGAGGAAGTGAAGTAAAAGGCCAACTACATTGTTTCAATCCCTGATAGGGTTTTAGGTTGTTTTCGGCCAAAGTCAACAACGTCGATATCGTTCGTGATGAGCACAGTTTCAATCCCTGATAGGGTTTTAGGTTGTTTTCGGCCCAATGGTCGAAATTTATGCGCAATGAATGTGAGGTTTCAATCCCTGATAGGGTTTTAGGTTGTTTTCGGCATAATCCCCACTCCCGTTTCCACTTCTCTTGTAGTTTCAATCCCTGATAGGGTTTTAGGTTGTTTTCGGCGCGACGGCAAAGACGGTGGCAAATTGACGTTCCAGTTTCAATCCCTGATAGGGTTTTAGGTTGTTTTCGGCTCTCAAGATCGACGAGAGCGTTGCAATTAAAAATGGGTTTCAATCCCTGATAGGGTTTTAGGTTGTTTTCGGCTGATTTAGGGTTATTATTGGCGTTAGGGCTACCTTGGGTTTCAATCCCTGATAGGGTTTTAGGTTGTTTTCGGCTTTTAATCGCTTAATTGCATCGGTTCAATCTCGCGGGATAGGTTTCAATCCCTGATAGGGTTTTAGGTTGTTTTCGGCTTTTTGGGGCTGGTGTTGTCTCGGTTTGCCAGTGGTTTCAATCCCTGATAGGGTTTTAGGTTGTTTTCGGCTCAGCAAACACCAGCCACAGGTTATCTGTGCCAGTTTCAATCCCTGATAGGGTTTTAGGTTGTTTTCGGCTGGATAGTAATTTCTTGGGACTGATACTGAGAGAGTTTCAATCCCTGATAGGGTTTTAGGTTGTTTTCGGCGTGCGCCGATCGAGGAAAGCTGGACTTTAGAAAAAGTTTCAATCCCTGATAGGGTTTTAGGTTGTTTTCGGCAAGGTTTGAACTAGGAGATACAAAGCCAAAAATTTGTTTCAATCCCTGATAGGGTTTTAGGTTGTTTTCGGCGCAGAACTCTTGCTCGTGATGGGTGCTCAGTCTGGTTTCAATCCCTGATAGGGTTTTAGGTTGTTTTCGGCTTAACCGCCCCGACAGATGCCAGCGTAATTACACGTTTCAATCCCTGATAGGGTTTTAGGTTGTTTTCGGCATCGAAATAGTCACGGATTACTAGCTTTTCTTCGCGTTTCAATCCCTGATAGGGTTTTAGGTTGTTTTCGGCGTGTCTGATTCCACATATCTTTGTCACACCATGTTTCAATCCCTGATAGGGTTTTAGGTTGTTTTCGGCCTTCTAAATATTAGCAGGAATGTCCACAGGAGAGTTTCAATCCCTGATAGGGTTTTAGGTTGTTTTCGGCGTGACAAAGATATGGGCTACTGGCCGCAAAAAATGTTTCAATCCCTGATAGGGTTTTAGGTTGTTTTCGGCCAGTACGATAGCGAGACTACAGGATTTTAAGTGGTTTCAATCCCTGATAGGGTTTTAGGTTGTTTTCGGCATTCTGTATAAGGTTTGCAGCGCTGTATCAAGGTGTTTCAATCCCTGATAGGGTTTTAGGTTGTTTTCGGCGGATGTGGCAATGGCAAGCCCGATCGCCAATATTTTGTTTCAATCCCTGATAGGGTTTTAGGTTGTTTTCGGCAGGAACCCTACTAAGTCGGTAGCGGGTGAGAGTCGTTTCAATCCCTGATAGGGTTTTAGGTTGTTTTCGGCATATATTGAGGCTTTAGAGCGAGCCTATCGCGTATGTTTCAATCCCTGATAGGGTTTTAGGTTGTTTTCGGCACACGCATCCAGTTAAGGCGAAGCGCCAGCGGAGTTTCAATCCCTGATAGGGTTTTAGGTTGTTTTCGGCTTGCAAGCAAGCAACAACAGAGCGCACCCTCGGCGTTTCAATCCCTGATAGGGTTTTAGGTTGTTTTCGGCTTTTTTAGCCGGGGTAACTGGTGCGACTGCTGCGTTTCAATCCCTGATAGGGTTTTAGGTTGTTTTCGGCTTGTGGTTGCGTTGATTGCAATTTCTGGTATTTTTGGGTTTCAATCCCTGATAGGGTTTTAGGTTGTTTTCGGCCCCGATCGGCTCGTTAGCCAATCGGCTGTATTTCTGTTTCAATCCCTGATAGGGTTTTAGGTTGTTTTCGGCCCGATCGGGACTAACGACTTCATTACCTACGGTGGCGTTTCAATCCCTGATAGGGTTTTAGGTTGTTTTCGGCTCAATTATTATCACCTTGCCCGAATACTATTCAGAGTTTCAATCCCTGATAGGGTTTTAGGTTGTTTTCGGCTTGCCTGGAAATGGTGGCCGGCTGCTTGGAGATTTGTTTCAATCCCTGATAGGGTTTTAGGTTGTTTTCGGCAACTGCTTACCAATTGGTCGAAACGAATCACTCGTTTCAATCCCTGATAGGGTTTTAGGTTGTTTTCGGCATGGATTGCTGGCAGTCGACATTGACGGCCCATGTTTCAATCCCTGATAGGGTTTTAGGTTGTTTTCGGCATTGTTGAAGATTGCGATCGCCTTTGTCATGCCTTGTTTCAATCCCTGATAGGGTTTTAGGTTGTTTTCGGCGTTGCAGGGGGCGAACTAATGGAACTTAGAAGGTTAGGTTTCAATCCCTGATAGGGTTTTAGGTTGTTTTCGGCATTTTTTCTAGGCATGAGCTGTACTACATCGTGTAATGTAGAGTTTCAATCCCTGATAGGGTTTTAGGTTGTTTTCGGCTTGCGATCGACATCCTGTGTCATAATTATTCGGCTCCAGTTTCAATCCCTGATAGGGTTTTAGGTTGTTTTCGGCTTACTGCAACCAGTTTTTACTGCTTCAATCTAAAAGTGCACAGCAGCAGCGTTTCAATCCCTGATAGGGTTTTAGGTTGTTTTCGGCTCACTACCGATTTGTCAATGTTGTGTGTGCCGTCGTGGTTTCAATCCCTGATAGGGTTTTAGGTTGTTTTCGGCTCTGCAATGTCACGCAAGAGGCATCCACGGCAAAGTTTCAATCCCTGATAGGGTTTTAGGTTGTTTTCGGCCTGTACCAGGTTAATTAAGGGGGTTGGATATGAGCGTTTCAATCCCTGATAGGGTTTTAGGTTGTTTTCGGCATGAGTATCACAGCATTCGACTCTTCAGAATTTGTTTCAATCCCTGATAGGGTTTTAGGTTGTTTTCGGCGGTAAATGTGATGTCACTTTTAGCTAATATTCTGGCGTTTCAATCCCTGATAGGGTTTTAGGTTGTTTTCGGCAGATAAACCAAGCTATTAACATACCGACAGCGAGTTTCAATCCCTGATAGGGTTTTAGGTTGTTTTCGGCCGCGACTAAAAGCAGTGCGATGAGTTGGGGGAGATTGTTTCAATCCCTGATAGGGTTTTAGGTTGTTTTCGGCTCTAGCTACACCACAAAAGAGTCTCCGACCTGAGTGTTTCAATCCCTGATAGGGTTTTAGGTTGTTTTCGGCATTGTGCCAGCAGGCGATCGCTCTCACCGTTGTTGATGTTTCAATCCCTGATAGGGTTTTAGGTTGTTTTCGGCCTGATGACAACTAGAACAGATAATTTTCACACTCAAGTTTCAATCCCTGATAGGGTTTTAGGTTGTTTTCGGCTCAGAGCTTTGGCACTCGTACTCAGTAATTTGCCGTTTCAATCCCTGATAGGGTTTTAGGTTGTTTTCGGCAAGCTTAACACCCCCGCCTTTGGTAAAGCGCTTTTGTTTCAATCCCTGATAGGGTTTTAGGTTGTTTTCGGCTTCGGGTTCGACTTGCTCCCACTTTAAGCCGATCGTTTCAATCCCTGATAGGGTTTTAGGTTGTTTTCGGCGAGAAATGACGATAGATCGAATTAATATTTTGAAGTTTCAATCCCTGATAGGGTTTTAGGTTGTTTTCGGCCTTTCGCGCGCTGACTTAGCTCAGGTTGTGGGAGTTTCAATCCCTGATAGGGTTTTAGGTTGTTTTCGGCACAAATGGTTCGACCTTAAAGGCAAATTTAATCGGTTTCAATCCCTGATAGGGTTTTAGGTTGTTTTCGGCACAAAGCGCCTTCTGGCACAGGTTGCGGGGGTTGTTTCAATCCCTGATAGGGTTTTAGGTTGTTTTCGGCGGAAGCGATCGGCGCTGTTCACCCAGCAGCGAGGTGTTTCAATCCCTGATAGGGTTTTAGGTTGTTTTCGGCTCCGAGGCTCGGTTTGGGCAATTTGTTTTTGATGTTTCAATCCCTGATAGGGTTTTAGGTTGTTTTCGGCTTCGGCGAAGGAAATGAGCGACAGATAGACCTCGTTTCAATCCCTGATAGGGTTTTAGGTTGTTTTCGGCCATAAAATGCAAAGTTTAATTCGTTGAAGTATTTTTCGTTTCAATCCCTGATAGGGTTTTAGGTTGTTTTCGGCATGACTACGAACTGGTAGGAAACAATGCCTCGCTCACGGTTTCAATCCCTGATAGGGTTTTAGGTTGTTTTCGGCATGATGAATGATTGTGGATGGGGCAGCACAGGAATTGATTCGTCGAGTTTCAATCCCTGATAGGGTTTTAGGTTGTTTTCGGCACGGCAAAAGCGCCCGTCAACTCGTTCTGAGTGAGTTTCAATCCCTGATAGGGTTTTAGGTTGTTTTCGGCCCTCTAAAAAATAATCTAAAGCATTCGCAGCGGTAGTTTCAATCCCTGATAGGGTTTTAGGTTGTTTTCGGCCTTCGGAAATTGCCGCTATGCTGCGAGCTTCTGTTTCAATCCCTGATAGGGTTTTAGGTTGTTTTCGGCTGCCGGGGTCTGGGAGGCTTGAAATATAAGGTTTTCAAGGTTCAGTTGCGTCTGACTGCAATCAATATACCGTTTCAGCGATCGCTCTGTCAAGGGGGTAAAATTCAAATAGACCTCAAACTCTCTTCCCGTAAAGCTTTCAGCATTTGCGTCTGAGCCTCATGAGGTACAAACCACCGCAAACCCAGTCCTAGTAAAGCTCTCAGCCCTTAAAATTCACCCCCTCCGTTCAACACCTACAGCCAGACGCAAAATCAAACCATAAAAATCGTAGTATCCAGCGGTGCCCGGCCGCCAATCCGCTCGATCTTGCCCTGACAGCAAGCGCACAAATAGTGAAACAGGATGCTATCTTCTTCTGACTTAATCACCTTACTCAAACGTTGGCGCATCCGGGCATACTGAGTATCCGTCACCTCGCAATGAAACACCGAATACTGCTTCCATTCCCCATAAGACTTGAGAATGTTGTGAATCTTAGTGCGGCGCTTGTCCTCAGATATATCGTAGCAAACCAAAACAAACATAACTCGATCGCCTCCCTATTTAAGAATCAAAGGCGGATACTTATCAACTTCACCCATCAAATACTTAGCCATCAACCGCCCTTGAATTTCAAAAGCTTCTTGATAAGTACACAACTTTCCCATCACTGGATGCTTGAACTTTGACTGTTTCTTTTGTTCGTAAAGTCGCAAAAAATTGTGCAGCGCTTCTTTTGTCAAAGAAACCGCCCCGCTCAACGGTTCTGCTGTAAAATCATTAGGCGAAACTTTCTGCAAATTAATCGCCGTCAACACTACAGCATCAACTACCAAAGGCCGAAATTCTTCCATCAAATCCAGCGCTAAGGAAGGACGGCCATAGCGCTCAAAATGCAAATATCCCAAATACGGATCAAACCCCACAATATTCACCGCACTTTGAACATCGTGCCGCAGCAGAGAATATCCCAAACTTAACAGAGAATTTACCGCGTCAGTAGGCGGACGGCGGCGGCGAACTTCAAAGCTAAAATCCGGCACCCGAATCAGTTGATTGAAGCAGCCAAAATAAGTCGCACTACCCGCCCCCTCCAATCCTCGCAGAGAATTAATACTGGAAGTTTTGTCAATAGACGCAATTACTTGTTTCAATTGGGCGATCGGCTTTTCAAATTCCTGGGGAGAATATTTTCGCTGACATTCTAACAAAGTATTGCGGTAATTCTTGAGTTTTCCCCGTACAAATCCCCTAACTAAATGCACGGCTTGTTCCGATTCCCCAGCCGCTTGCCACTGAGCTTTTCGCACAAAAATATTTTTCGTCATTTCCGGTTCCAACCTCCCCAAATAACGTCCGTTTACAGTCAAAAAACTTAAAGGAATGTGACGTTCCAACAGTTCCACAACAACAGCCGGCGAAACTGTAGCCCGTCCCAATGCAACAACACCATCAATCTTAATTAATGGCACGTCCAAGAGATTTTTTTTATCAGCTTTAACGGTCAGACGTTCATCCACTTTGCCAATAAAAGCATCTTCTTGAGTAATGTAAACTGTTCCCATTGTGAAATCTCCTATTTGCAGGTTAACTTGCTTCTTGATAGCGGTTGACTTTGGCCGCAGCTTGGGGCAGACATTGGGGAAAAAGACTGCATCCCGTACACCGAGCGCTGTAAACTGGTAAAGGGATATTTCCCGATCGCCAAAGAGCACCGACTTTTTCAATAGTTGCGATCGCATCCTGTCTCAAACCCTCAGAAATCTCGACTAATTGCCGCTGATGCGACTGCGCGTAATACACATATCCAGTCGCAATAGTTTTCCCCGTCATCTCCTCCAAACAAAGCGCTTGAGCGCAAACTTGCAACTCATCATTATCCCATTCCCCCTTCCGTCCCCGCTTATATTCCACGGGATAAATCTCACCCTCAGCCGACTCAATCAAATCCGATTTACCAATCAGTTTATACTTCTCAGACTTCAGCCAAATCGCCCGAACCTGCCAAGTTTCATCGCGGTTAATTTCGCCCATCGTATGAACGCGATCGTGCAAACTTGTCCCTTCAATGGTATACTGATTATCCGTGAATTCTCCAGCGCAAGACATTCGCCAACAGCGGTGAGGACAGTAAGAATACTGGTTGAGAGTTGCGATCGAAATGTAATCATAATCGTTCATAATTGTGATGGTTTGTAGGAGATTAGTAATTGGGAATTAGTTATCCGCCAGTCCACCAGGGGTTTCAACCCCTGCCGGACTATGGGTTTTACGTTAAGTTTCAAGAACTTTTTTTAACAACTATTCGCCTAGTCATTCCCATCCCCATCGGAGTTTTCCTCCCCACCCCGCAGTAAACAGCAAAATCAGCCAAAGCATTAATTTGCTTAATCACTAAAGGCTCCACATCTCCCAAAATCCGATAACTAACCTCTCCAACCATGCCGACAAAATCGCTTTGATAGTTAGTCAACTTTTCACTTCGGATATTGACAAATGTCGAAAAAAGTGCATCGAAGGAAAGATCCGGAATGGCGATCGGGCTATACTTATTCCACCGACTGAGGAGACTATTAAAAACGCAGTCTCTAGTAGGAATCACCGAATCAAATTTTCCCTGTCGAAAGGTAGTAGGAGTCGCAAAACTGAAAGCAATTAAGCGGTTAGTTTCCGAAGCTTGTTCGTAAAGTTGAGAGTAAGTGCAAGCATTAGCCCAAGGTTGATCTAACTGAGGAGTGCCTAAGATTTTTGCAATCAGCAAATCCGCAGGGCCCAAATGCCAAGGCTTCGAGGGATTGAGATTCAGCCAAAGGTTAGTTAACTTGCCAAATAAAGAGTCATCCAGCAGAGTAATCCGCCACCAACAGAGGGTGTGTTCTGGAATCGGTTCTGTGTGTTCCCATTGCAGGAAATGGTGTTTTTTGAAAGGGCATTTTTTAGTTTGCAAAGGGCTGAGGGTGAAGGATTTTTGGGCGGTGGCTTCGTGGAGGTAATCGCCGAGTTTTTTGTCAACGGAACTCACGAGGGTGAGGAAGAGAGCGTGCAGGTGTCTTCCGGTGAGGTATCCGGGGGGAATTGGGGCCAGGGGAAGGATGTTTAGGACGAGGCTGTGTGGCATATTGGTTAATGGTTGGTGATTGTTGATTAGGGTGCGATCGCTGTTAACTCGTCTCCTCTAATGCCTTGGTGTAGGTAATAATTACTGATTTTTTCTGAGCCGTGTTGCCATACTGATATAATAATTTTTCCTCAAACCCATTTGTTCTCATCTTGATAAAAACTCCCGGCAGTTCTACAAAACCTAGTTCTGGGTTATAGGAATATTCTGGATTGCCATCTAGCATGGATGCACCATCATTACTTCGATTTATTTTGATGATAATATCTTTTTGATAGGCAAAGCCCCAGCGTAAGTCTCCCAGTTTCCATCGTGTATTTTCTTGGTCATAATAGCGTTCATAAACATGAGTATTGGCATACTGATTGATATTGTCTTTTTTGATGGTTAAACGATCAATGGGCACTGTCACTTGAGGCATATTTTCAATTTTGTCGCCGTGAGTTCCATCGTCATAAACTAATGTTGCGGATGGTGTCCAACTCCGAGTAACGACTAACCCTTTTTCGTGAGCGGGTTGACAAGTTAAGTCAGCACTATAAACATAGTCATGGAGCATGGAGAATAGTTCGACTACTCGGTAGTCATCAACGTAGTGCGATCGCGAAATACATTTAGCGATTTTCTGAGTTTCAAATTGAGTTAGCTGTTGCAGAGTATCTTGATAAGTTAGCCATCCAGACTCATCCAGCATATTAGCAAATTCTTGGATAGCATTCCCCACCAAAATCACCTTAGCATCAGAAATATTACCTCGACGGTTGCAGCGTCCCGCTCTTTGAATCAGGTTTTCCGGCGGGCAAATTTCCGAAATTAAGACCTCACTATTCAAATCGCAACCAACCTCGATCGCACTGGTAGTTATCAAAATATAAGGTCGCTCGTCGTCATCTCTACTTTTCAATTGTCGGTATAGTTCGGGTCTAAGATGGTGGTCAATCCTGCCGTGATACAAGAACAATAATTGTCCCCAATCGTCGGTGCTAGAAATTAACTCCGATTGAACTTGCTGGTAAATGACTGCTGCATCTTTGACCGTTTCAACAACAGCAATTATCCTGCGATTAATTTTAGCTTTCCATTCTTTGAGAACAAGTTGAGCAATTTGCTCCGGGAAAATCTGAGGATTATGTACATTTCTTTTAATGTTGCTGAGCCATTCAAAGCTTCTTTCTTCTGGATAAGATTGCTTTAATGTTCGCTGCTGAAATTGGCGGAGTGCTTCAGCGTTACTAGGATTATCAATGAAATCAATTACATCCAAGTAATCGAAGCGGTCTATATATTCTGGTGGCATGGTAGCTGTCATCAGAATGAGCGATCGCCCAGCTTCATAAAGTGACTTTACTAAACTTTGAAAATTTGTAAATGCTATCTCATCGTAACTGTGAGCCTCATCAAAACAGATGAGAGTTTTTTCATCGCCAGTTTTGTCCCGGTGAATTCTCAAGGGAAATACAAAAGACTTTTGCTGGTCTCCAAAGGCGAAATAACGGTAGAGAAATTTGTCCAATGTCGTTAAAATGACATCTGCCTTGTAAAGATGCCGTCTGGGGTTGTAAGTCCTCGGTTTAGGTTCCTCTTTTCCATTGCGATAAACCCAGCGTTGCATTTGAGAGCCAGTATCGATGACTAAAGAGATTTCACGGTCTGGATTCAGCTCAGAAAAACGTTTTAAATACTTTTCAATTCGCTGTTTTTGGTCTTCTATTAAACTCCTAGCAGGTAGTGGCAAAATTAAACGACTATTTTTTGATAATGCCGGAAATAAAATCGCTTCAAACTTTCCCGAACCAGTAGCCGATTTGAGCAAAAAAGCGGGATTTTCTGCCTGTTCAATTACCTCAAAAATCATTTTTTGCATGGGGTTAGGTGCAAATCCAGCTAACTGCTGATACCAAAACTCACAATCTCGGTTTTGAAACTGCTTGTTTGACACATAAGGTTTGAGGGTCACTTTTCGAGGTTCTGCTTTTTCTGGCTGACCTTGCTGCTTTTGCCACCATTGTTTAGCAATTGCGTCTAACTTTTTCCCTAAGTCAATATCTCGATTTTCTGTGCGACATTTTTTCAACTCAGCCTTGTCATCCTCAGAAAGACAAAACAACCAATAGTCAAAAGTTAATTCAATTTGGTCTGGCGAGAAAATCCAAGGGTCAACTCGATAAACATTTTGCTCGGAATCATCCTTAGCAATGGTATAATCCATGAAAGTGCGCGACTCGGCTTGCTCGTCATCTCCAATTACCCGACAAGCTAACTCAGCTTCTATTTGATCGCACATTTCTAAAATGTAAAGTTCTCGTGCATAAGCTAAAGGTTCTTTGGCGAGATTTTTTACATACTCTGGATGTTTCTTTAATTCATAAGTATCACGACAGATATCTTTAACCGAAAAATCGTGGTGTCCTTTCGCCAAAGACTCAGCCCACGCATCTTTGCTTTCTGCTAAATACCGATGTCCTCTGAAAGAGTAAATATATTTTTGGAAAATGCCTTTGCTGGTAGTTTCAACTCGCAGATCAAACTTTTGTGGTTTGCCTTTGTCGTGAATTTTGGCTGCTTCCTTAACCCGTTCAAAGGATGAGGAACAAGGAAAGTCATCTCGATCCCAGTATTCAACTAACTTGATGACATTCCCCACATGATTGCCCAGAGGCTGAAAACGGATTTCATTAGGAATTGCGGGCTCTGGATTGGGGTCACTAGGAAAAAAGACACGACCAAAATTATAGGGACGCTGACGTTCTGACTTAGCCATAAACTTAATCTCTTAGCAGGTTGATAAGGGAAACGGGGATATAAATTTCTCCGTCGGTGTAGCAATCAAGAGTAGGTGGAGAGTTAAAAGATTGCGGGTAGTAAGCGGCAACAAAAGGAATAAATCCATCTACAGGAGTGCGATTTTGGTCTAAAAATCCCTCTGTTTCTGAATCAATTTCAGAACCAGCAGACCAGTTGTAACGGTACAAGTTGTAAATATCGCAACCTCCAACAAACTGAGAACTCTGTAACAGTGCTTCCATCGGGACAATTGTTGATGGATAAGCTGTAACTGTTTCGCGCTTTAACTCAATGGGCTGAAAAACTTCTGTCACAACGGCAAAGCCTTCTTTACCCAGTTTGCAGCCGTAGGTTTCTAAGTCTTGGAAATGTTCTAAACCTTGTAAAGATGCGCTGACGACATAGCCCGTCAGTTCCTCTACAATTAAATATTCCCAAGTGTGAAGTTGAAAGTTTGCTTTGTCTTTTTCCACATACAAGCGGGAAAATACATCGTGATTAAATTCGCGCATTCCTTTGCGATAGGTTTTATGCACTCCCCGCCAAGTGTTTAAGCTAGGATAGGCTCCTAGCGCAACATAATGACGGGGTAAAGCATAAAATGGGGGGTCATCTTTGTTGATTCGAGTTTCAGGAATTTCTAACCCTACACTGAGCATTCCTAGCCTTCGTAAGAATCCCGATAGAGTTGTCGGTGGGACAAAAGGATAGGTGGTAATATTGAGAATTGATCCCGGCAGAATGCGGAATGTCATGGCTGCCGTAGGTGTGATGGTGAGTTTTATGCAATACATAGATCACGCCTGTAAAACAGTTTCAACGAAGTTCGCGGCGTATTCTTGTAATTTCTCTAATGCTGCATTTCCAATCCAGCGATCGAAGTAAGTTGCTTGGATGCGATCGGTATTATCTTCTGGATATTGGGCAAGGCGCATAAAGTCTGCGATCGCTTGTTCTGGATCGGTTACAGATGGAGAAATAATCGGGCGTTTTCCTCTGGGTACTAAGTAGCGATCGATAACTAGCAGAGGCGTTTGGTTCTCAGATTCTGCGATCGCGATTCCCTTGGGATTTCCTGAACCAATGCGTGGTAAGGAATCCAGAAAAGCATAGGCAACAGAGGAAAAATCTTTATCAGTAACACTCAACGCATGGTTAGAAACTGGATAGAGGATACCGGGCTGATTGTACTGACGCTTAAATGGTATCGGCGTTTCATCTTTTTGATTTACTAGACGTGCCGGGTGCATTGCCCGTTGCTTCTCTACTGGGTAGATATCTTGGACAGCAACACCGCCACCGTGAGTAACACGACCAATTAAAGTGCTTTTTCCTGGGTCAAGTGCGCCATAGGAAGCGCAAATAGGACAGGCAGGTTTAGCGCAAGTTTTGGGAATGCCACACTGTTGTTTATCTCCTAGCAATTCCCCACTTTTCACAGGTGCCCAAAGCAAGCAACGTCGCTCCACGCCTCGCCGTTTCGTTGGGGAAATATAACATTTTTCGATAGATTTCCCATCCTTAGTAGTTAGCTTCACTATCTCCACTAAATTGACATTGACTTGTACTTCATGTCCAAAATAAAGCTCCTGCGAACCTTCAAGAATGGCATAAATATCAAAGTGCATACGAGGGTTCTTTTCATCTGTTCTGGGTAATCCACTGGTTACTTTGAATTCCTTAGCCGTCTCAGAACCGTTTTCAGTTTGATCGTTAGTTGTTTGAGATTTTTTAGCAGCCATGATTAGTTTTTATCCGTTGTAGATTTCACTGGGCGAACCAATTCAGGAAAACGAGTGTAGAGAGAAAGTTTTAAGTTATAAGTTAACTCCTTCCACTCTCGCTCTTGACTGTAGCCATTTTCAGCAAAGTAGGTATAAGCTTTCATGACATCATCAGCGTAGAGCGTTAGCCACGTTTGCTGTTTTTCGTTATCTTTGTCTTCTCGGTTGAAAATTTTCAATTCCTCCAATAATTTCTTTGTCTGTTCATAAACAAAGTAGTTTTCAGGGTTGCAATAAAGTCTTGCTTGGACATTTGTTTTTTTCTCATCGCCAAGGGTGGCGTAGTAGCAAAAAGCAACGGCATCATCCACTTTTTCAATGATTTTACTTACTTCTCTTTCTGCATCTTCTATTTTCATTGCCTTTTTAGCTGTACTTTCTAAAGATTGAGCAAAGGCATAGGTTAAGCCAGTTAAAGCCGTGACATCCCTATATAATTTTGCTCGTGGAGCCGGTTGATTTGATGAATTCATATTTACTCGTTGTGATTCTAAGTTGTTTTCAAAGATTTCCCAGTAACGTTGGCGAACTTTCTCTAGTTGCAAATAGTTAACTTTAGTGGCAGCCTTTGTCACAGCATATTCAGCCAGAAATGGTAAATCATCCTCTATATAACGAACAGCATCGCCTAGAGTCATATTAATTTCCTTGCCAGTAATTACAATTGATTGGTTGTAGCCTTCAATAAATCCCTTAATAAAAACTAGATGTCTGCTGGCTAACTGTTTTGGCTGACTTCCCTGAATAATTAGCGAGAATTTAAAATCAGCTAAAACCTCAAGGGGAAAAATTGAAGCTACTTTGGCTAGTGCATATTGAACCTGACCGAGTTTCTGGGATGCTAAATCACCGCCACCTGTTCGATCTGAGGCTAGGACTACATATCGACCTGCACTTAAATGTAACTCTTTATTGGTTAACATTCTAATGTAGTCTTTAACTTTTAACTTTTCTGCCTCCCTTTGATTGACAGGTTCAAGTTTCAAAATGATGCTTTCATCAGTAACTTTTAGGGGTGAAGCAAATGCTAAAGCTGAACAGGAAGCACAAATATAGGGTCGATCTTCGCTTGATGACGATTGACGACGCTGGGAGGGTCGCTCGAACATAAATCTGGCCACTTTCCATTTAGCATTTGGGAGAGTAACGCCGCAGGAATAGCAAAAATCTTTCCCGTCATCTCCAGCCGAGCGCACTTCTTTGATACTTGGCTGTTCACTCAGCAATGGTTCAGGGCGTGGATCGCTTGGCGGATTTTCCAACAGGCGATACATCTCTAAAATACACTGAGTAAAAATATCTCCACGAGTTGCATTGATCTGGTCTGTAGCCGTTTTAGTGAAACTTTTAGAAATGTTAACAATGTCTTTGAACCGAGCGGGGTTTTGTTGGCGATCGCACTGAATAAACTTAAATGGTTCACCATCTGACTCTGCGAGCAATCGAATTTTTTGCTGGACTGACTCTTGAGTAAAAATAATTTGAGGAACTAGCTTGTCTTGCTGTTTGTGTAACTTATTCCTCTGTGCTTTCGTTAACCCTGAGTCGGCCAATTCACTTTTAATTTGATTTAGCTCTTGCCCTATAGACTGTTGATCCTCCAGGACTTTACCAAAGGACTTTTGAAAAGCTTCGTTGTACTTTTTCGCTTCCTTTAACTGCATCTCCTCCTTTTCTAGCAATTTTTTTTCTGAAGAATTGCGGTCTTTATCAGTTGTATCAGGATTATCTATTTCTATTTGGAGAGACTTAATTTGCTTCTGACGCTCTGTTTGACGCTTTTTTACCTCCCTAACAACTGCCAAATACCAAGCGGCTAAAACATTAGATTGCTCTTGTGTCAAAATCGGAATTTCCAAGGTACTGAAACCGCGTCCGGCTAGAGTGACACTATTGAGCATGACAATGAATGTCTGTACTAATCCTGGTAAATTGTGCTTGGTATGACCATAAGTTGAGAAAGCAATGTTTTCGATGAACTCTCGCCAATATTGACTAAAGTCGGCTGGTGCTTTTCGATGAGGAATAAAAACCTGTACGTGATAGTCACTTTCATGGAGTACCGCTATTTGATATTGCTTCTGCAAATACTCTAAAAATCTATCTATGGCGCTTTCAATAGATAATCTTGCCTGTAGCTCTCCTGGTAACGCCGATTTGTACAGAATCTGAGTTTTGCCAATTTCTTGATTTTGATAGATAACGCGATCACCTGTGAAAGTGAGTTTTGGTAGCTGAGTTTTTTCTTGACTGCGCCTGAGTCTGAGTTCTCTAACTAGACCAGAGTCGCTGAAGGAATGCGCGATCGCTACCGCCTCTGACTGATTTGCTAATTTACTAATTACTTCTGATTTTTGACGGTCAGAAATAACTTTAGCAGCTAAGGCACTCAAAAGAATGCTGATGTCAGAGTTAGTAATCTCATCCATAGCGTCTTCATTTGAGACTTTTTGAGGCTGTTCATCCAAATCATCAAACAAAGAGAGTTGCTTCCAATTCACAGTCATTTACCTCCAGTAGCTGAATATTAGGAGTAGTAGATACTACCCCCAATATCTGAGAAAGTTTATTTAAGAAGCGCTCGCTTTCGGACTCGTCACCAACCGATATTCGTGGTGCTGTCCTTCTATCCGTCGCTTATCAAACTTGTAACCCCGCTTCTTCAAAACGTGCTGCGTTGCGGAAAACCGATGACTGATTTTTGCCACCAGTTCCTCTGTTGAGTGCCACTGCCCATCGGACATCAGTTGCAGTAGGCGATCAGTAAGACTTTCTTTCATGGCAGGCTGCCTTAAGCTGTCAGGCTTTCTTAAGTACAATAAGTAGAGTATTGCAGATTATTATGAATAATGCAAGTATATTTTAAAAATGTCTAGGAAAAAAGAAACACTTACACTGTCAGTTCCGCCGGGAACCAAGGAGCAGCTAGAGGAGCTAGCTCGCCGCTTGAACATTTTCTGGGGCAAAAGTCCCAGTCCTTCGGGGTTGATCGTCGCGATCGCCCAACAAACGCCGGAAGTCCGCAAACTCTTTACCCTGAACCCGACTCAGGTGGAAGCGCTACTGCAAGCCACTAAAATCCTGACAGATTCAGGTCACGCCGGACAAGCTCAAACCCTTTTAAGCCTGCTGTTAGACCAAGGAGAGCTTGAAGCGCCGATGCGCCAATCGCTTTGGCAATTAGCTAATCAGCCTAGCGTGGCATGGCGAACTCACGTCGATCGACACATCAATAACCAGCAACCTTTCCGCCTGCTCTACCTGAACGCTCAAGACGAGGAACTGGAGTTTAGAGTGCGCTACGCGGAGATTTCCTTTGAAGAAAAGCGCTTTTACTTGGAAATCTGGTGCGAAGAGACTAACGATCTCAAAAATCCCGACTATCCCGAACTTGTTCACAATCGGTGTTTGCGGTTCGATCGCATCAAGGCTATTGAGCCAATGGACGGACTGTGGCGCGAGGAAGGCTTAGATTTTGTAAAAGTGTACTTACACTTTTACCGTGGCATGGTAAAAGCTTACGAACGCAGGCAAAAAGATATCAGTGAGGAAGATCAAGTCATCGCAGATGTCCGCCAAGTCGTGCGGCGCGTCTCTAATCCCTTTTGGCTGATTCGGGAGGTATTCCGTTACGGCGAAGATTGCGTCATTGTGTCTCCAGACAGCGTGCGCGATCGCTTCCAACAAAAACTGATCGCCCTCTGCCGCCAGTACAACCTCGAAATCCGCGATTAGATCAAAAAAAAGCAGCCTGTAAAGGCTGCTTTGACAAATAAACCGTTGTTGAGTTAGAGGAGAAAACTTTAAATCGAATTCAAATTACTGCTGTTTCAACTCCTGCCTGAGTTTCCACTATTTTCATCTACCGCTGACTCACCTTGCCTTCAGAACAAAACTTCAAATCCCGATTAGAATGCTGCTGAAAGTTCGTTGACTACTGTCACTCGGCCTCTGAGCACCGCCCGCAACAAGCGGTTGACACAGCCTCTGTCTTCGTCATTCAGAGAGTCGTCGAAGGTGGCGGCCATCAAACCGTAGCGATCCGCCAGAGTCAAAACGCCTGTATCGGTTACAGAAGCGAGGATTTCAGAGATAGCGCCGGGGAGGAGTTGTACGGGGTGCATGGCAGTGCGGTTGAATTCGATATATTTATCATCTCCTTGTTTCCCGAAAAGATCGGTGATATTAATGAGGCCGCGAAGGTGATTCTCTAGGGTGAAAGCAAGTGATCCGAGTAGAGTAAAGTTGTGACTTCGGTCACAGGGCGATCGCCCCACAGCTTAAAACCCACCTCTGGCAGATGCGCCAATACCAGCGGAATTTATACACTTGGTATGATTTCTAAATGAGTTCCACCCTTACCCCAGTACCGAAAATGCTTGATTTTCTCAATCCCATCTTGGGCCGCAAGCCCGATCGCATCAAAGCCAATGTGGAAATCTATACTTGGCAAACCTGTCCCTACTGCATCCGCGCCAAAACTTTGCTGTGGTGGAAAGGCGTAAATTTCACGGAATACAAAATTGATGGCGACGAAGCCGCTAGAAAGGCAATGGCCGAGCGCGCTAACGGACGCCGCAGCGTACCCCAAATTTTCATTAATAAGCAACACGTAGGCGGCTGCGATGACATTCACAAACTCGATGCAGAAGGACAGTTAGATCCGCTGCTAGCTCAACCAGCAGTTTAAACTGAGATATTGCATCATTCGCAAGAACAGGCAAGATGCCTGTTCCACAAAGAGTGAATTTTCTGCTTGTGGGGTGGGCCGGAAAGCCCGCCCGCGAAAGGCTTATTGACAAAAGTCCTGACTACAAATCTTTGGCAAATTTACTTAGATTGTCTTGCCGCCATTTAGCATCCGATCGCCTGTCTGTTTGCAATTCTAAGACGCGAATCCCGCTATTTGGCAGCAAATTTAATTTTTCTTTGAACTGTTCCCAATCCTCAATTATCTCGTGTTCCACCCCGTAAGTTGCACACAACTGAGCAAAATTGATCTGCTGTGGCGTGGCAAAAAACTCTTCAAAGGGCGGGTCAAATTTGGCAACTGGCAACATTTCAAAAATTCCGCCGCCGTTGTTATTAATTAAGATGATTGTCAGATGACCAACAAATTTATTTTTAATTAAAAAACCGTTTGTATCGTGCAAAAGTGTTAAATCGCCTGTTAGCATGATGCTGCTTTGATTGCGGTGAGCAACTCCCAACGCTGTTGATAATGTGCCGTCTATACCATTAGCGCCGCGATTGACAAAAGGTTTTATTTCTAAGTTGTTCGGCTTCCAAAAAAACTCTACATCTCTGACGGGCATACTGTTAGCAATAAATATCGGTGTTGCTGGTGGCAAAATTTGGGAAAGCAGCCAGGAAACTTTGGGTTCGATTATGTTGTTAATTGCTGATATTTTTTGGTCTATTGTTTGTCTGACTTGGATTTCGGTGTTGCGCCAAAGTTGGAGGTATTCGTTTGATGGAGAGGTTTGAACCCCCGCTAACCCCCCCTTGTTAAGGGGGGGGACAAGAGTTGATTCGTCCTTGTTTAGGGGGGGGATTTGAGGGGAAATAGCAGTGGTAGCAGGGGCTCGATCCCCCCCTAACCCCCCCTTAATAAGGGGGGGGACAAGAGTTAATATAGTTGCGAGATTAGTTGCGAGATTTTCTACGGAGGTTCGCAGGTGAATTGTTTGGCCGTGTAGGGGATCGAAGTTGTGGTGGCTGGGGTCGATTATGTAGCGTTTTGGTTGGGTTTTGTCTAGCCAGTTTCGCAGTTCTTTGCTTGTGGGTAAGTCTCCGATTTGAATGGCGATTTCTGGAGTTAATTTATCTGCTAGTTCGCGGTTTCGCAGGATTAAATCGTAGGTCGAAATTAGATAAGGGTTTAGTTGGGCGTAGTTTCTGACTGGGGATAGTCCTTCTGCTAAAACTGGCCAGTTTAAGGATTTGGAAATTTGAGCGATCGCACTACAGTATTTTTCTGCAAATTGAGGCTGTGCAACGCCTGCAATAATTATCCCTTTGCTGCACTTGTGCCATTGTTGCATTGTACTTTCTTCTCCCCCCCTTAACAAGGGGGGGCTGGGGGGGGTAGAGCTTTCTCCTGCAAAAAATGGTTCTAATCCTGCAAAAAAATCTTCGGGATTGAATTGTGTTTCTAAAGCTTCTACAGCTATGTCTGGAACGGGTACAAGCGGGTCGCGAAAGGGGATGTTGAGGTGGACGGGACCTGGTGTTGGAAATTGCGATCGCTCCCAAGCATACACGATCGTCTGCCGCAGATAGTCTAGCATTCCTCTGGACGCAGAAGGGATCGCTAATTCGGCTTGCCAGTTGGGATAATTGCCGTATATTTTCACTTGGTCGATCGCTTGTCCGGCGTGACAGTCCCGCAGTTCGGGAGGTCGATCGGCTGTGAATATTAGCAGCGGAATTCGACTTTCTCTGGCTTCTATTATTGCAGGATAAAAGTTGGCTGCGGCGGTTCCCGATGTACAAATCAGTGCGGCGGGTAAACGGGATTTTTGGGCAATTCCTAATGCAAAAAAGCTAGCTGAACGTTCGTCGAGTATGGGAATAGTTTCTATTTTTTTGTTTTGAGCAAAGGCTATTGTTAGCGGTGCCGATCGCGAACCGGGACAAATCACGGCTGTAGTTAGTCCCAGACGCTGCAATGTCTCTGCTAATATAGAAGACCAGACGGTATTTGTGTTGCAAAAATCTATTGGCATTGCTAAATCGGAGTAGCTCAACTCTGTATTGTGCTAGGATATTATACCCAAATAGTTATCAGGATACATTGTTATGATTCTTGAGGCGGTTGTGCTGAATGTCAAATCGGGCTGTGAGGGTGATTTTGAGATAGCTTTTAGAGAAGCCTCTAGTCTGATAGCGTCTATAGATGGATATTTATCTCACGAACTTCATCGCTGCACAGAAGTTCAAGGAAAATATCTATTATTGGTGAGATGGCAAAATTTAGAAGCTCATACAATTAGATTTAGGAATTCCGCTGAATATCAAGAGTGGAAAAGAATGCTTCACCATTTTTACGATCCTTTTCCCATAGTAGAACATTTTGAGGAGGTGAAAATTAAACATTAACACAGACTCAATCAATTAGCCAGACAACTCTACATTCGGCAAAGTAGCTGAATTAAACTAAAGCATTTAAAAGTGGTTGTAATTTGAGCTGAATTTCTGCTAGTTCTTTTTCGGGTTCCGAACCGGCAACAATACCGGCACCAGCATACAGTATAGCCCGATCGCCATCGATTAATGCCGATCGAATGCCGACGGCAAATTCGCCGTTTCCCCTGCGATCGATCCAGCCGAGGGGTGCTGCGTACAAAGAGCGATCGCAGCTTTCGCAGCGGCGAATTTGTTCTAGGGCAATATCTCTCGGCACGCCTGCTACCGCTGGGGTTGGATGCAGTTGAGCTAAAATCTTTAATAAATGAATATCAGGGGGGATTTGAGCAGTTATGGGTGTCCACAAATGCTGAATGTTTGATAGTTGCAGCAGTCTCGGCACTGGGGAAAATTTGGGAGTTATGCCGAGTTTAGACAGGCGATCGACAATAAAGTCGATCACAACTTGATGTTCTCGAATATCTTTCTCGCTTTCTAGCAATCCCTGGGCTAATTTTGCATCTCCCGCCTCAGTTTTTCCTCTCGGTGCTGAACCTGCTAAAGCATCGGTTAATAACTGATTGTTGTGAATGCTAATTAAGCGTTCTGGACTGGCACCGATAAAATTTTGTCCTTTGCCGTTACTGGTTGAAAATACATAGCAATCGGGATAGCTGAGGCGCAAGTTGTTTAATGAATCTATTAAACTGAAAGGGGTTTGAGAAATCACATTGATTGCTTGGGATAAAACAATTTTACTAAAATATTTAGAGGCTATCAATTCTAAAGCAGACTTGACTGATGTTTTAAATTGACTGGCATCATTTACGGGGATTTGTTTCAAAGATATCGAACTGTTGATAGCAAGAGTTAGTTTAGGGTATTTGCGAGATTCAATCTTATCCAAGGTTTGCCAAATATTTTCAGCGATATTTTTAATATTTAGATCTTTTTCTATTAGGGCATTGGCGACGAGAATGCAGCTATCTTTCTGTCGGGTAATTTGCCATTTGGGTAAAAATATGGTGGCGGGCGGGAAGTAGGAATTAGCGGCAATGTTCTCATCAAAAAAAGCAAAACTACAAAAAAAGTGAGGCCCGCTAAATGGCAAGCGTTCCGCACCAATGGTAATTGTATTGGCAAGTGTTGAACGAATAAAATTTTGAGCTAAGGCAAATCGCTCAGTTCCTGCTACTGTGAGATGTATTGCCGAATCAAGGGCTGCGATCGCAAAACTTTTGCCGTCAATTGGGTTTCTTTTTTCAAAGTAAAAGTGCCGCTGACAAGGTTCGGAAATCTCTTGCAGTACAGCTAGCGGATCGAGGGGGTAAATTTCCTGAGAAATACTAACTATTTTTGTGCGATCTTTTTCGGTTAAAGACTGCTGGCAATTTAACAGAAACTGATGCAGTTGATTGCGGTTTTGCAAGAGATTAGCGCGGTGCGGTATTACTGTCATGAAAGCGAGAATAGCAGATTTGTCAGATAGAGTGTGGGTTTGTCCGGCTAAAACCCCTATTTCGATCTAAGCACGGGAGGGCGATCGCAAAACATGACCTTTGGAGTTTCCCGGAAAGTTTCGGCTCGCTTGGGGCAGAAAACAGACGATCCTCTTCGACGGCTTCGCCAACGCGCGATCAATCGAAACATTTAGACATAAAACTTTAAGATTGAGCGACTAAATCTCGACAAAAGGCGATCGCCCCTACAAAGGTTTGCAGACGGGCATTACCGGGCGTGCGATCGCCCGCAAAGCCTCTCAACGGATGCCCCCCGCGCACTCAACCTTATACAGAGTAGACTTTGTTCACCAATAAAATTGTAAAATTACTAAGCTGCTATCAATTGCATCAAGTTTGTGTAATGACAACAAAGTTAATTGAACGTCCAAATAGTAAATTGTGGCTAGCGGCAATCAAGCCGCCCATGTACAGCGTTGCGGTGATTCCTATTTCAGTAGGAACAGCAGTTGCTTTTGCCGAAACTCAAACGATTAATTCGTCAATTTTTTCGACATTTTTAATGTCAGCCATTTTGATTATAGCATGGCTGAATCTCAGCAATGATGTATTTGACTCGGAAACAGGGATCGATAAAAACAAAGCGCATTCCCTAGTTAATTTAACCGGAAATAAAGCTTTAATTTTCGGGATTGCAAACCTGTTTTTAGCAGTCGGAGTGTCTGGAATCTGCGCCATAAGCTGGTGGCAAAAAGACCCAACAGTAATTTTGCTAGTAGTTTGGTGCTGTGCTCTGGGCTACACTTATCAAGGGCCTCCGTTTCGTCTTGGCTATCAAGGTTTGGGGGAAATAATCTGCTTTTTCACTTTTGGGCCACTAGCCTTCGCGGCTGCTTATTACAGTCAGACTCAAACTTGGTCTGCAACTAATTTTGCGGCTTCGGTAATCGTGGGAATTACTACGAGTATCATCTTATTTTGTTCCCACTTTCATCAAATTGCGGATGATGTGGCGGCGGGTAAAAAATCGCCAATTGTGCGACTCGGTACGAAAAAAGGTGCTCAGTTGTTGCAGTGGTTGTGCGGCAGCGTTTATGCTTTGACTGTGCTGTTTGTGGCGTTGCGAATGTTCCCAATTTGGACGCTGTTGATTTTTGGGAGTTTGCCATTTGCGATCGAGCTTTGCCGCCATGTCACAGACTATCACGACCAACCTGCAAAGGTCAGCAACTCTAAGTTTATCGCGGTTACACTGCATTTTTCGAGCGGATTGCTGCTGGCGTTGGGGTTTGCTTTGTAGATCAGGCGATCGAGAATTCCGGTAAATTGGAGGTATGGTTTGCTAAGCTGAGGGAGTTGGGGGAGTTGGCAGAGTTGGGCGACTTCTCAAAATCTTCTTTAATTTAGCAATCCGTACCTCACATTGAATCGTAAAGAAGGAGAATCAAAGCATGAGTACGCAAACAGAAATTGACAAAATCCTGAGCCTATAAGAAATCATCCACTTATATCCTAGCGAGTGGGTGCTAATTGCTTACACTGAACGGGAGGAGGATTTGAATGTAATTCGAGGTAAAGTTTTAGCACACTCACCGGAGCGCGATTTGCTTTACAATAATCATTTTTCAAGGAATTGACAATCTGTAGCACTAGAATATACTGACTCGATACCTGACAACCTACCAGTGATGTTATGAAGAAATGGCAAACTTTAATAATTATCACTTTCACTATTCCTTAACTGGCAACAAGAATCAGCCGACCATTCTATTTTTGCATGGATTCACGGGAAACTTTCAAGATTTTAGCAGCGTCATTTCCTTACTATCTAAAAATTATGGCTGTCTAGCAGTTGACCTTCCGGGTCACGGAGAAACCGGAGTCAGCGGCGACGAAAGTTGCTACAATATATCAAATACAGCCCAAGCATTGATACACTTATTAGATGATTTACAAATAGACAAATGTTTGTTGTTGGGCTATTCAATGGGCGGGCGATTGGCACTTTACATGACATTACATTTTCCACAAAGATTCGAGAAAGTAGTGTTAGAGTCAGCGTCTCCGGGATTGAAGACAGAAAAAGAGCGATCGCACCGCCTGCAAGCCGATTCACAGCTAGCACAAAAGCTGGAAAAGAGCAACATTAAAGATTTTTTATTAAACTGGTACGATCGCCCTTTATTCAAATCTTTAAAAAACTCTCCCCACTTCGACAAACTCATAGAAACCCGCTTAGCAAACAATCCCTTAGAATTAGCCAAATCCCTCCGCAACATGGGAACCGGCAACCAGCCCTCTCTCTGGGGAAAACTGGAACAAAATCAACTCCCTCTCCTCTTGCTAGCGGGAGAATATGATGATAAATTTACAACTATAAATACCGAAATTGCCAGCTTGTGTCCGGCCGCTACTCTGGAAATTGTACCAAAAGCAGGTCACAATATCCATTTTGAAAATATTGATAAGTTTGTCACAGTTGTGAGACAATTTTATGATTAACTCAAAAACTAATGCTTTATCAATTCGAGTTTCGCACTTATCAGCGAAAATTTAAGCGCCCCTTGCAAACAAGTCACGGCATCTGGGATACTCGCTCAGGAATTATCCTGCGACTTGTGGGCGAAAATAATCAAATTGGTTGGGGAGAAATTGCCCCTTTGAGTTGGTTTGGTTCGGAAACTTTTGAGCAAGCTTTAGATTTTTGTCAGCAGTTGCCAGGTAATATTTCATCAGAGATGATTTTTGCTATTTCCGCTGAATTGCCGGCTTGTCAATTTGGCTTTGAGTCAGCACTATCAAACGAGCAAAATTCACCCCCCCCAGCCCCCCCTTGCCAAGGGGGGGAGAAAAGCGAAAATTTAACTTACCTTTCCCAAAAGGAGGAGAAGAGGCTGAGTCAGTACAGCGGTTTATTGCCAGCAGGTGAAACAGCTTTGCAGGCTTTGCAAGTGCTTTGGTTAGAGGGATATCGCACGTTTAAATGGAAAATTGGTGTTGCTGCAATTGAACAAGAATTAAAGATTTTTCAGCAGCTAATAGAAGCAATGCACAATTTGTGCGATCGCGAAAAAGCATTTTTGCGCTTAGATGCCAACGGGGGACTCAATTACTCGGAGGCTAAAACATGGCTGGAAGCTTGCGACAAGGTAAAAACAACTCCCGACTTTTCCGCAGACATTGAATTTTTGGAACAGCCGCTGCCCGTAACACAGTTTCAGGAAATGGTAGAATTGGATGCTATTTATGCAACTACGATCGCCCTAGACGAATCTGCTGCCAACCTCGATCACATCCAAGAGTGCTACAGCCAAGGCTGGCGGGGAATTTTCGTCATTAAACCTGCGATATGCGGTTCTCCATCCCAACTGCGAAAATTTTGTCAAACTCACAATATAGACGCTGTTTTCTCATCCGTATTTGAAACCCAAATCGGCCGACAAGCAGCATTAAATTTAGCAACACAATTGTCTTTAAATAATAGGGCACTCGGCTTCGGCACCGATTGCTGGTTCGATGACAATCATTCGATTTTAGATTTTAGATTTTAGATTACTCCCACGACTAAATCAACCGGGTTAGGTAATTGTTTTGAATCGAGAAAGTTGGTGAAAGCATCTATGGCAACAAATCTAACAGTAAATATCCTGGATATCGCGTCTGGCTTGCCCGATGATTGGCTTATCGGTTGTGACAGTCGCGAATTTGCCCGAATTGTCGATCGGCTATTTCAAGAAATTACCCAAAATCCCGCACAAAAAACACCCCCAAAAATTTGCCTCGCAGAACCAGAACCCGTGCAATTTCTTGCCAGTTTCACCGCCGCCCGCGCCGCCAAATGCCCGATTTTTCTCTGCAATCCCAACTGGGTAAAACAAGAATGGCAACAAGTCTTTGATTTAGTTCAACCAGACATATTTTTAGGAAAATACCCGCTTCCCAAAAATCCCTATATCCCCGTCCGCGAAGGCGGACTTCGTTTGTATAGCCGCGAATTCCATTCGCCCGACTTCAATTCGCCCACTAAAAACGGTTCTGATACGATCATGATTGCCACCGGCGGTTCTTCAGGAAAAATCCGTTTTGCCATCCACACTTGGGAAACGCTAACAGCATCAGTGCAAGGTTTTCAACAATATTTTCAAGTTGACAAAATTAACTCATTTTGCGTTTTGCCCTTATACCACGTCAGCGGTTTAATGCAATTTATGCGTTCCTTTACTACCGGAGGAAAACTCGCTGTTCAGCCATTTAAAGAATTAGAAAATGGTAAAAAAAGCGATATCAAACCCGAAAAATTTTTCATTTCTTTAGTTCCAACTCAACTGCAACGGCTGCTGCAAAACCCAGATACAGCTAATTGGCTTGGACGGTTTCGTACTGTACTTTTGGGCGGTGCTCCCGCTTGGCCGGAACTTTTAGAAACAGCTAGAAACTATCACATCAAATTAGCGCCCAGTTACGGCATGACCGAAACTGCCTCGCAAATTGCTACACTAAAACCCCAAGATTTTCTCGCTGGCAATAACAGTTCCGGTCAAATTTTACCCCACGCGCAAATAACTATTCGCAGTGCAAAAGGCGAGATTTTGTGCGATAATCAAATCGGAAACATTGCGGTAAACGCTAAATCTTTGGCGTTGGGTTATTATCCTGAAAATTTTGGCGATGCTGGCGAATATTTCCAATTAGACGATTTGGGATTTTTTGATAAAAATAACTACTTAAATATCGTCGGACGCAGCAGCGACAAAATTATCACAGGCGGAGAAAATGTATTTCCGGCGGAAGTGGAAGCCGTTGTGCGAGCGACTAATTTAGTTGCGGATATAGCTGTAATTGGCTTGCCAGACAAAGATTGGGGTCAAGTCGTTACGGCTATCTACGTTCCCGCTAATTCCGAAGTTACTCTCAAAAATCTGCAAGCGGCAATAGAAGATAAGTTGAGTAAGTTTAAGCGACCGAAATATTGGGTAATCGTCGAACAATTGCCGCGCAATTCTCAAGGCAAAGTTAATCGAGAACAATTGCAAGAAATTGCGATCGAATATCAATAATTATTAGATGATCGCACTCAATGCAAAAGGCCGAATTTCTCATGCTTATTTCCGACTTCTGACAACAGTCAACAGTCAACAGTCAAGAGTTAACTGACTAATTACGATAAACCTAACAGCCTTCTGGTCCTCTCTGCTTCTTGTCTTTGAACATCCACAAATTTCAACATTCGGTAAAGTACCTCTATTTGGGGCAACTTAATACCTGCTTGCTGCGCCACCCGTATCGGATTACCAAAAATCGCCTCAACTTCCAGGGGTCGCGATTCATCATAATCGATTTTCATGCTGGTGCGGTAAGGCTTCATTTTCTGAGTGTATTCGAGCATCTGTGGGATAAAGTCATCGGGAATAATGCGATCGCAACTTTTGGCGGCTGCTATCACTTCCCCCATGATTTCCTTGACTAAAATCAGAGTATCAGGATTAGCCATCAGTTCATCTGTTCTGGCATCCAACACTACAGACATCCCGTTATAAGGAATATTCCAAACCAGCTTTTTCCACCTTGATAATAACAAATCTTCGCTCATTTTAATAGGAATATGAGCACGTTTAAAGTCCGCAGCAATTTTGTGCAATCTATCAGTAATACCGATTATTTTGTAGTCTTGGGCGTATTCTCCCAGCGTGATAGTGCCGTAATCTAGGTGGCAGATGTGACCTGGCCCAACTTTATAAGAACAGAGAAAACACAGCCCGCCAACCACTCGTTCTGCGCCGACAATTTTAGCGACTTCCGGTTCCGTATTTAATCCGTTTTGCAATACTAAAACCGCGCCGTTATCCTTTAATAAAGGAGGCAAAATTTTGGGCAACAAGTGATTTTGAGTTGTTTTCAGCGCTAGAATTACTACGTCGCACTGAGGCATTTTGTGCGCGTCGTGGTAGGCGCGGACGTGGGGGAGGGTGAAGTCGCCTTCGGGAGACTCGACAATTAAACCGTGTTTTTTGACCTGATCGTAGTCGCTGTGTAGCAAAAAATTGACTTCTAAACCTGCTTGTTGCAGTCTAGCACCGTAAAATCCGCCTAAGGCTCCCGTGCCCACAATGGCATAATTGCGATTTGACATAATATCAAAAAGTCAGAAATAATATCAACAAAAAAGAAATTTGACTGTCATACCCTGCTATTATTTAAAGATAGAGCTAATCACAACTCTCAACTCTCAAATTTTCTCATCCACTCCATCAAGTCTTCCGATAGCTGTTTTCGAGTTCGGCTAACTGCATCGATGCAGACGTGCTTAGTAAGAGCTTTAGCAGCGCTTCTTCCTGCAACTTCCTCAGAAAATACTTGATAGGCAATTTCAAATTCATCGCCAGTAACTTGTTTGGGCGTCAATTGAATCGTCAGCCGATCGCCCGCAAACATTGGGCGATAAAAATCTACACTAGCATGAATTATGGGAAAGGCAACCTCGGTATTGCTGAAAAATGCTTTGAGATTGATTCCTGATGCTGCTAGAGATGCCTCGTAAGCTTCGTGGCACATCGCCAAAACGTTAGCAAAGTAAACGACTCCAGCAGCATCGGTATCTTGAAAGTGAACAGTGCGGGTGTAAGTGAAAGGCATTTGAGGTAGTAACGGGCGATCGCAAATTTGATCGCAATTTTACCAACCATCATATCGGTAAAACCGCACTTAGGCCGAAGTGATCAGCTAAGTAAGTAGGCGGTAATTTTTTATATTGGAAAATTCGCCATCCTCACTCCTTCCCCTTCTTTCTTAACCTTTGTTCTTAATCAACATCACGTCTATAATCTTGAGTGCAACATCTTCGGAAAGCCCCAATGCACTGTAAAGATCGTTCAAAAGTTGTTCTTCTTCTTCTGAAACCTCGCCATCGGCTAAAGCGATATCAGTTGTCACAGCAAAAACAGTTTCTTTAAGTTCGTCGGGAAGCGTTGCTAAAGCCGCATTAAACAGTACCTCCACTCCTTGCCGTTGCAGAATCATCAGCAGGCGATCGAGCATTTTTCTCATCACGTCATCGGGATAACTGCGGAACAGTTGCATCCGAGATAGGGTCATGCTAATCGCTTTACTTTCGCTGTCATTGATGTAACCGTCGGCTGCTACGGCAATTAGCGCGATCGCCGCAAATGATTCTGCCGGCCCTAATGTTACGTCCGTTTCTTGACGAGTCTGCGATACTTTATCAAATAAACCCATGATATTTTCCTCATTATTTAGTGGTCGATTTATGGAGTCAGGATGGGTTCTGGCTCGGGAGATTTTTTTGGGGATTTTGATAATTATATCAAATTTTGTTAGTTATTTATTCTCAATAAAATTAGGAAAAAATTAAGAATTTTTATTTCGCCCTTTGGCGCTGCAATGGGGGGTTTATTCCGATCGTGAATTGCCTTCCCATAGGTCAGGTAAAACCCGCCCTCCCAGCGCCGACGATCTACTTGTCCAAAATGGCTAAATCTGCTTTCAGGAAATCAACAAACTGCCGCGCAGTCCTGCCCGATCGCCCATTGCGACGAGTTGCCCATTCTTTAGCGCGGTGTTCCAAATCCTCAGAAGCGAGTTTGATGCCAGCAAGTTCTGCCAGATGTCGGACAATTGTTAAATAAGTGTTTTGATCGGCCGGTTCAAAAGTTAAAGTTAAGCCAAATCGATCGCTAAATGAAAGTTTTTCCTGCACAGTATCCCAAGCGTGAACTTCTTCTCCATCGCGGGGGCGAGGCCTGTCGTCAAAAAACTCTCGAATTAAATGCCTGCGGTTAGATGTTGCGTAAACTACCACATTTTGAGAGCGAGCAGTGACATTTCCTTCCAAAACAACTTTCAGAGCTTTAAAATCATCGTCATCTTCTTCAAAGGAAAGGTCGTCTACAAAAATAATAAACTTTTGAGGAACTCCCCGCAACTGCTCGACAATTAGCGGCAAATCTTGCAAATCCGATTTAGATACTTCAATCAAGCGCAGATTGCGAGAGCCAAATTCATTTAACAGCGACTTCACCAAAGAAGACTTGCCCGAACCGCGGCTGCCGTACAGCAAAACGTGCAAAGCCGGATAACCTGCCAACAAAAACTCCGTATTTTTCACCAGAGCATCCCGTTGCCAATCGCAGCAAACCAACTCTTTTAAAGTTATGCGATCGGGATGTGAAATACTCGCAAACTGCCCTCCCCGCCACGCAAAAGCGCGATATTCGGCAAACAAACCCGTGCCAAACTGTCGGTAATAAACTGCCAAAGATTCCGCAGCGCTCGACCATTTTTCCAGTTTTCCGTGCAGGGGCAAATCTCCCTGTTCGGCTACAGTTTCTGAATGCCAAATCGGAGGTCCAGCGCCAAGTTGACCCGCTACCGCCACCCACTTGCTCAATTGTTCGCTGCTGCATTCGTAAATATTTTGCAGCACTTGTAAATCATGTCGGGCAGCCTCCACCAAAGCAGGAGGCAAACTTGCAAAATCTGTTTGCTGTGCTCGGCGTGAAAAGGGGTTTTCGTCTTTGAGAATTTCGGAAATCAGAGAATCTTTCCAGCTCAGATTTTTAGCAGCCTGAACTTTGAACCAGTTCCCGTAAGCTACCTGACATTCTAAACCGCTGACTTCGTTGTGGTGGAGGGCTTGCAGCAAATCGAGAAAAGCTTGACCTGCGGGGCTTTTGAGAACTGATTGATACAGCAGCAGGGATGCTGCTTGGCGCTGGAGGTAACGGATTTGGGCGATCGCACCAGAAGTTAGGGCTGACATAATGGCAATTGTATAACAGTTAGATATCCTGACAGGGTTTAATAAATTTTCTAACAATTCGTGACACTAATTGCAGGTCGCGCTGTATAAATTTAGATGCAAAGAGTGAAATTTGGAGGATTAAAAATGAATTTAGGGACAGCAGCGGCGATCGGCTACGGCATTTTAACACTGGTTGGCGGCATCATGGGTTATATCAAGGCCAAAAGCCAAGCCTCGCTCATTTCCGGCCTGATTAGCGGTTCGCTGCTAATTTTTGCTGGCTCCGCGCAGCTTATGGGACAAAGTTGGGGTTTAACATTAGCAGCAGCCATCTCCGCTGTTTTAGTAATAGTCTTTATTGTGCGCCTGGTTAAAACTCAAAAATTCATGCCGGCAGGAATGCTAATTTTAGCTAGCTTAGCGTCTTTGGGCGCGATCGTTTACGAAATCAGCGGTCAATATCAATAGTCATTCGATTTTAGATTTTAGATTTTAGATTTTAGATTGACTCCCCAGCCTTGAGTGGGAGCTTTAACTAAAGTCTAATTTTTTGATTTCCATGACTTATACCAATTCTGAAAAGGACGCGAGTAGGGACACGGCAATGCCGTGTCCGGTGCGGGAAGATGCGACTTTTAATAATTGGTATAATTATCAGCTTCTGTGGTTGAAACCGCCACTACACTTACCTCGGAGCCGAGCGAGCGAAAAACTAAAGATTCAAGGAGTATTAAAGCCGGATTCGGTGTCAGCCTGCATTACCAATTCCCAATTACTAAGGACTGATAAGTGCTTCAATATACTGCTGAACTTCCCTGAGTTGCTGCCGCTGGTATTCGATCCAATCTTTTTCCGCAGCTCGCTGTTCCGGCGTCTCTTTCTGATACCGCGCCTGCTTCTCTAAAAAATTATTGTAGAATTTAATTGCTTTTTCAACTGTTTGAATTGCCAGTTTCATACGCGCATCAAAAATCGCTATAATTACATTATCCAGGATTAACTCAATCACTTTACACGAATCTTCAAAATCGACCAAACTGATTCCTATCTTGCTTTTATGAACTAGAGTTTCTACAGGCTCTTTCAGCGTTTCTTTAAAAGTCTTCATATAAGAATCCGGCAAATATTTTAGTGGCTCGGTAAACTTCGATACAATCTCCCCTCCTATAGATTGCAGTCGCTCTCTAAATTTCGACTGACTATTTAGGTCAAAGCATTCAATACAAACTTCAATTTTTTCTATATCAATAGATTGTAATTCTTGAAAAATTAAACTTAGTTCATTCTCCATAATTAAAATCACTCGCTCGGCTTGGACATCAACTTCATTCCGCAACTCTTTGTGCAAATTATCTTTTTCAAAAAAACCAATAGTATCTCTTTGAAAGACTTGAGGGTTTTTATCCCACAAAAACCACTGATTTTTTAACTTGGTCGCCTTGTCGATCCAAGATTGGCGAACTTTAGCAATAGCATCATATTTGCCCTGTTTTCCTAAACTGCGAATTCTCACATCGCATCCGCTTAGTTCGCCAATTTGCTCCCAGACATCAACAGGAGATGCTCCAGCAATTCTCGGCTTGCTATTCCAGACATCCTCAGCCTGAGATACATCTTTGAAACATACCTGAAGTAACCCCTTGAGTCTGATGGCAGATTGCTTAATTTCGTCAATACAAGGTTCCACATCTAAACTGAGTTGGGTAGCTGACTGTTTAATCTCCACGGATTGATATTCGTCTGCCAACAATCGATCGCTAAACAGGGTAATAGCCTGGAATGCCTTGAGATACTCATTCATTTCCTTTAATCCCTCGTTTCCCTAAACAGCATACAATACAGAACATCTGCCTTTTTGAATGGAAACTGAGTCACAACATGGATTATATATTCACTCCTGCAACTCAGGCGCGACTCAATAGTGGCAACCTTGTACAGCCTGCTGTCAAAACAGGAAAATTGCTCCCTGCTGCTAGAGATCCGGTGACAGGGGAGTTTGTGGAGATCGGAAAAATTTTTTATCAATCAAGAAGTGAAACTCTATCCTCGCGCGGAGTTATAGGATTGCTCGCACAGTTAGCCGGAGGTGGCCCCGTACAGCCCCTGGTAGCTCCCGTATACGTGACAGTGGCGCCGTTGCAGGTTGCTCAAACTCATCAGGGGTTTCAAAAAATATACAGAATGCTTAACTGTCTGAAAATTAATTTGGCAGTGATGCAAGCGACTGCTGCTGTCATGGGTATTGGCGCTGTATCGAGCACAGTTTTGTCAGCAGTAAACCTCAACCAAGTATTAAAAATCCGAGAAGAGGCCAAGCACCAGAAGCTAAAAATTAAAGACGGGTTTATCGATCTCAGACACATCCTCAAAGATAGGGGAGTAGAGGTAATCCAGCAGATTTTTAAGGTGGCTCACGACTCTAGTTTTGAAATGCACCGCCAGAAACTGGTTAACGGTTATGAAATTTTTTCTAAAGCTATTAAACGCTGTCAGTCAGCCCTGACAGTGCCAGATATTAAACTTCGGAATTCCGAAATTAATAGCGGGCGGGATATGCTGTTTGAGGCTTTTAAAATTTATGATAATCCTAGTTTGTTGGAGGGGGTGTGTTCTGCCGGACAACTCAGGCAAATGGAATGTGTTTGGGCGATCGAGCAGGCGATCGGGGTCACGTTTCACTTGCAGCGAGCCTACGATAGGGTGAGCGATCGCCTGCTGGAACTCCAATCAAAAATTCGTCGAAATCTTCTAACTGTTGTTAAAAAATGTCAATCAGAAGCCGAACTAGATTTTTTATTTCCTGAAGTTACTAGGATTCTCGGTCATGATTTAAGTGTAATAGAATTTTGGCAAAATGAGGTTGATTGGATGGAAACTTTGTCTCCAAAAGAGCAGCACCAGTTAGCTAGTTTAGATAAACTCACCAGCGAGAGCTTAAAAAGCAGCGTGTACACTACATTCACGGTATTAGCTGCGGAACCTTCCCTTTATGAAAGTTTAAAGCAAAAGTCTCACTTTCTATCCTTGCGCGACCAGCTAACCTTCGCTGTGTCGCCGGAAATCCGCCGGGGATACGAATTTTATATCAGCCAGCAGGCGATCGCTACTGGCTATCAAGCTTTAGCTGCCTCGAATTGGCAAGAAATATCCGATTTAACTGTCGCTAACCTCTACTACTTTTTTCAAATCCGAGAAAACTCAACTGAAAATTATCCAACTGAGGACGAATTAGAAACGCCTTATTGGCACTTTCCCAAAACCTTAAAAAACGAGCTTAATTACAGCAATTAAATGACAGGAAACCAATTACCTCAGCCACAACTTAATAGTATTGTCTTTAGAACCGCTAGCAATAGTTTTGCCATCAGGACTAAAAGTCACCACATAAACCTCATCGGAATGTCCCGTCAAAGTATTCAGCAATTCTCCGGTAGCAAAATCCCAAATTTTAATAGTTTTATCCTTGCTCCCGCTCGCAATAAACTTCCCGTCGGGGCTGATAGCAACCGAGACAATATCGTCAGAATGTCCCTTGATAGAGCGAATTAAATCTCCTGTTTCGATATTCCAGATTTTAATACTTTCATCGTAGGAACCGCTAACAATTGTCTTGCCGTCTGGGCTAACAGCAATCGACCTCACGGGGTCGCCGTGTCCCTCAATAGTTTTGAGCAACGCCCCTGTTGCGACATCAACAACTGTAATTTTTTTATCCTTAGAAGCGCTCACCAAACTTTTTCCATCGGGAGTGAAAGCAACAGAATAAACAAAATCTGTATGGTCTGGAAAACTCTGAATCAAACGACCAGTTGCTGCCTCCGAAATCTTTGTGGTTTTGTCTCCGCTACCGCTAGCCACAAGCTGTCCGTCGGGACTGAGAGCGACAGACCAAACAGAAGCAGTGTGGTCGAGACTGCGAATCACTTGCCCTGTTTTCAAATCCCACAGCATGACTCGCCAAAAACCGGTTCCAGTCGCCAGTTTCGTACCGTTTGAGTCAAAAGCAACCGACCAAATAGTGGAGGAATCTCCTGGAAAAGTGCGGATCGACTTGCCTGTAGCTAAATCCCAAATTTGGATGGTTTTGTCTTTAGAACCGCTGGCTAACATTAAGCCGTCTGGACTGAAAGCAACAGACCCAACGGCATCTGAATGCTGAGCGAAGTTTTTGACTTTGGCGTTCTTCCACCGCAGACCTGCTTGGCACTGTTCCTGTAACTCCTGAGCGGACGCATAGCTGCTGGAAGTATCGGCAATTGTTGGTATTTGGCTGATGCAGTCTTCATAATTACTGCCTTTATAAAGAGCTGCAATTTGATTGAGCTGTTGGGATTCTTTCTGGACTCGCTGCTGCCATTCTTGCCACTTGAGATATCCGTAAATTCCGCCGATCGCGGCTAAGAGAGCCGCAATTGTTGCCCCGGCGAGATAAGGATTGAATTTGCGAGTTTCTTTGGGGACAAGTGCTGCTGGGCTGGCGATCCTCTCCGAGGGCTGCGCTAACGAGAAATCGGTTTTTCCGTTCAGATTTACCTGCGAGGATACCGCCGGACTTGCCTGCAATTCAAGGTGAGGGGCGCTACTCGGTGGTGGCCCATTGGGGTTGCGGTGTCCCTCCAAAACTGTGGAGATCGCCTTGTACAATTTAGCAAATAAAGATTTAGGAATGACTAATTCTTCGATTTTCGCGGCATCTTCGTCGGTAAGCCCTAAAACTTGCTGCAAGCGTTTTAATTCGCCGCGAGTTTCCACAGAAAAGGGATATTCTTGCTGCATTGCTTCTTGCAGTGATTGTTCGTAGCGTTCGCCTTTTTGCCTGTATTTGCGGTAAGGGTTCAATACCTCATCTTCGATCGCCTCTGCTTCTTCTGGCAGCAATTCCAAACTGACGCGCAGTTCATCTAATATTCTCCGACCGACGACTGTAATGTCACCCCGGCTGCTGCTGCGCCGATCGACTTCTTCGCGATATATTGTCAGCTTGGGAATCCGCGCCCGCGATCGATCGCCAATTTTCCTCAAATCGGCTAAAGCTTCCGCCGCCGACTGGTATCTCTCCCGAAAATCGTAGCGCACCATATTATCCAAAACATCGGCCAGCGCTTGGGAACACGTGGCTAAATGCCGCCAAACAATTTCGCCTTTATTAGAATTTTTCAAATCCCGCAGTTTCGGCAAATCGTAAGCCGGCAAACCCGTCATTGCTTGGATGCCAATCATTCCCAAAGCGTAGATATCGCTGTTGAGTTGCGGGTTGTATTGAAATTGTTCGATCGGCATATATTCCAGAGTGCCAATCCGCACAGTTACCGGCGCTTGTCTTTGAGCGATGTGAATTTCTTTCACCGAGCCAAAGTCGATTAAAACTAACTTATTGTCTGAATAGCGGCGGATTAAATTGGCTGGTTTAATATCTCGGTGAATTACTCCCTGTCCGTGTACAAACACTAAAATTTCTAACAGTTCCTTCAGCAAAGCAATCATTTTTTCTTCTGTTAGAGGTTTGCCCGGTACAATCTCGGTTGATAGCGAGTGACCTGCAACAAAGGATTCAACTAAGAAAAATTCTTCATTTTCTTCAAAATAAGCGAATAGCTGAGGGATTTGGTCGTGTTGACCGAGCTTTTCTAGAACTTCTGCTTCTTTTTGAAAAAGACGGCGCGTAGTATTAATTAATTTCGGTTCGGTGGTACCGGGACGCAGGTGCTTGACAAAGCACTGCGGTTCTCCGGGACGGCGAATATCTTTGGCCAGATAGGTTTGTCCAAATTCTCCTGTTTCTATGACTTCAATGATTTGATAGCGTCCATCTAAAAGTTGGCTCACCATGATAATAACGCAGCCTTTTTTTGGTTGATTTTCGCAAGAAACAGTTGCACTGTTGAGTCAGTTGTAAAGCCTTTTTCCGGTAAATTAGGTGTTCCTGGGCCTTGGCAAAACAGGGCATTGGGCCTTGGCAAAACAGGGCATTGGGTATTGGGAATAGTTGTTTCTTTCCTTCTTCTTTCTGTCCTTCTTCCGACTTCCATCGGACTTCTTCCCTCTTCCTTTTTTCCTTCTGACTTCTTTCCTTCTGATTTCTGACTTCTGACTTCTGACTGAGATATTGCACCATTCTCAATTACTTGTTTAGGAACAGGCAAAATGCCTGTTCCACAAGAAAACTCATTCTTTGTGGAACGGGCATCTTGCCCGTTCTTGACAATAGTGCAACATCTCAGTTCTGACATACTTTATTTTTTCAACATCTGCAAAGCTTGATATCCCAAAAAGAAAAAACCCAAAGCGCCGAGTACCGCTATCGTGTTCGCAAACACATCGACTGTAAAAAATTCGCCCATTGCAATCTCCTCTGACAACTGATATCTATCCTCGGCTTTTCGGTCGCTGTCTGGGTGAGGGGTCTAGCCCCTCGGTGCGGGCGAGCCGAAAGATGCTCACAAATTATAGCAAAAGAGGCGGTCAAAATAACTTTTCGGGCGATCGACTAGCTTTTTGTTTTAATATTTTTTAATATTTAGGGAGACAAATCGTGTACCGAAAATTTTGAGGTCAGTTCGCTTTGATATTGTTAACCCTGCTAATTTTTTCTCTGATTGTAAGTAGAGCTTACACTAAGAATTTGCGCCGATCGGTCGAAAATGCGCCTCGAACCGACAGAAGTTTGGCTAAACTGTCACCGGAGTCCACCGCGCAGTTCCCTAAAGTTTCGGTAATCGTACCAGCATACAACGAGGCAGAGAATATTCGGGATTGCGCGATCGCCATTTTGGAGAGTACACCGCTGTCTGTGGGCAACTTAGAGGTTTTAATTGTAGACGATCGATCGACAGACGACACCAAGGCGATCGGGCAAACCCTGCAACAGCATCTCAACGACCCCCGGCTTAAAATATTAGCAGGTCAGCCGCGACCAACCAACCAATATTGGGCGGGCAAAAACTGGGCCTGCGCCCAAGCTGTTCAAATAGCAACCGGAGACTTCTTATTATTTATCGATGCCGACGTGCGACTCAAACCAGGGGCGATCGAAACCGCTATCGCCACAGCCGAAACCGAGAAAATAGACTTGTTTACCTGTATGCCAGCGCTGGTTTGCGAGTGTTTTGCCGAGTGGTTGGTGCAGCCGATAATGTTCAATAACTTAGCACTTTGCTTCGACTTCACCGCCGTCAACGATCCCTCGAAAACAGACAGTGCTTTTGCCGCCGGCCCGTTCATGTTATTTAGGCGATCGGCTTATGAAAAAATCGGCGGTCACGAAGCAGTTGCAAGCGAAATTGTGGAAGATGTGGAATTAGCTAGGCGCATCAAACGTGCGGGTTTAAAGCTCGGACTTTATTCCGGGTCAAATTTGGCATCCGTGCAGATGTATCGGTCTTGGAGCGCCTTGTGGGAAGGCTGGACAAAGAATCTGTATCTCGGCGCTAACCGCAGTTGGGGCATGATGGTTTACATGGCCACAATTATGTTATTTCTTTATCCGATGCCGTGGTTGGCATTAGGTATTTTGCTGGCTAACGGCGGCTTCACAGAAATTCTGACAATTACCAATTACCAATTACCAATTACCAACTACCAATTGCCAATTACCAACTACCAATTGCCAATTACCTGGTTAACTATCTGTTTATCCGTAATCGTAATTTGGCAGCATTACAATTTGCGCCGCTTGGGTGCCGAGATTTCTGAATGTCCTACGAAATACTGGTGGTTGGGAGGTTTCGGAGGTGCGTTAGTGGCGGCGATGGCGATCGGTTCTGCGATTAAAACTGAAACCGGTTGGGGATGGACTTGGCGGGGTAGAACTTTGCAAATTAAGAGTTAATTAAGACTTGCATATGGGCAGGTAAGATGCCCAACCCCTACTCCCCACAAAAAAATAACTCCTTGTGGAACAGGCCGGAAAGCCTGTTCTTAAAAATCATCTAAAATGTGAGTTATAGAAGAAAGAAGGAAAAAGAAATAAGGCAGAGCTAATCATAACATCCGTTACAGAATCCGTTGCCGAACTTCCGCGTATACAAAAGCAGGTACGCGCTTGTAAGCAGGCGTGCCCGATCGCTTTTCTATTTCCGGGTTAAAAATCACATTAACTTCAGGATAAAACATCAAAGCAGCACCCTCACGAACCGCCCCGTAAATCACCTCGACATTTTCCATTTTCCCCACATTTCCCTGCACCGTAACCCGCTGATGTTCTTGAAAACCCGTGCTTTCTGCATCCGCGCGATTCATCAAAATGCAGTTGCGGTGCGGCATTCCTCGGTATTTGTCATCAATTTTGTAGACGACAGTATTATGCTGAGAATAGCTGCGTCCCGTCATCAATGCCACAACAATACCCTGCGTTGATTCCGGTACTCCAAACTCTTTCGCTTCCGGTAATTTCAGCTTAGGTAAAGGCGTGACAAACATCTTCGCTTTCCCAGACTCTGTAGGGAATTTAGGTTCGGTAAAAATGCGACCGCTGATGGTAAATTCCTCTTTGGTTTCATCAATTGTCGCTATTTTTTCATAGCCAGGGATAGTTTTAGCAATTAATTGCCGAACGTATTTTGTGTCTTGCAGTTGGCGCCAATCAACGGGAAAATTGCCGTGAATTCTGCTGGCTAATTCTGTCAAAAAATAAACTTCAGGAATCAAATCCGAATTCTGGAGATGAGTTTCACCCTCATCATTTAAACGCACAAAATTATTACCGGCTTCCACCGTTGTTTTGTGGGGATTTTCAAAGCGATTCAGCACGGGAATCACAATTGTATTGTGTTTTGCCAATCCGTGAAAATGCCCTAAGTTCGGTTTGGTTGCGAGGTAGATAACGGTTTCAACATTGGCTAAAGCGCGTTTGGCCTGCGTTGAATCTGGATTCGCCCCGTACAAATTACCGCCCAGACAAATCAGGGTATCGACTTTGCCTGCATCTGCTGCTTCAATGAGCGATCGAGTGTCGTAACCCTTAACAGGGCTGAGGGGACGATTCAATAACTTTTCTAAAGCTTGTTGAATTTCTTTTTTTAGCTTCACAGTGACGCCCATAGAGCCGAATCCTTGGACGTTTGAGTGTCCTCTGACGGGCATTAATCCCGCCCCTTCTTTGCCGACATTTCCTGTCATTAAGGCAGTATTGGCGAGGCTGAAAACATTATCTACACCGTTATCGTGTTGGGTAATTCCCATCGCCCAACCGAATACAACTCGCTGGGACGTGCCAATAATTATGGCTGCCGCCTCAATTTCTGCTTGTGAAACTCCGCAGGTTTTAGTAATAGTTTCCCACTCGGTTTCGCGGGCGCGCTGGACTACTGCTTCCCAGCCTTCTGTATGAGCTTGTAAGTATTTTTCGTCAAGCAACCCTTGTTCGATTATAGACTTTTGGATGCCGATAAATAGCGCCGTATCGCTGCCGGGAATTGGTTGCAAATATAAGGAGGAAATATCGGAACCGGGGATGAGCGACTTGACGGGAAATGCGGGAGAACCAAACTTGACTAACCCGATTTCCATCACCGGATTGATTACAATTATTTTACCGCCTTTGTCGCGAATTTTAATTAACTCGTTCATCAACCGGGGATGGTTGTAGGAAGAATTGCTGCCCGCGAGCACGACGCAATCTGCTTCCTTTAAGTTTTCTAGACTCACTAACGAGGTGCGGGTGGCAAACATTTCGCTTAACCCAATTGTCGAGGGAGCGTGGCAGAGATCAGAACAATCTGCTAAGTTGTTAGAGCCGATCGCTCTCATCATCAATTGCAGCAGAAAAGCGGCTTCGTTGGAAGAGCGACCGGAACTGTAAGATGCCACTCGTTCGGGGGTTTTGCGAAAAGCAGTTTCGGCAATTTGATAAACTTCTTCCCAAGAAATGCGATCGTAATGAGAGGAACCAGCCCGCAAAATCATCGGAAAACTCAGCCTTCCCAGCCTGTCTGCTTCCATTGAAGTTAATTGCTGAAGTTTGGCAATACTTTGTTGTTCAAAAAATTGAGTTGAGATGCCCGGCTTGATTTCAGCGGAGATTGCTTCGACGCTTTTCATGCAGCGCTGAAGTTTTTCGCCCTCTTCATTTGTAAAACCTCCTTTCTGCCCGCCAGTGCCCCAAGAACATGACAAACAAGCACTTTTGTGCAGCAAAGTTTTCCAAAGTTTCGGGCCTTCCGGGGACAATGTATGTTTTGCCCAATATTCTATTATGGGCAAACCGCCACCTATCTCTGGTGTTTCCTCGTTTGTCTCGTTGAAGGGCGGGATTGGTTGGACATTTTGGGAGTTGACATCCATGTGGTTTACCTTTTGTTGGAATTGCGGATTGATGCGGCGGGCAAACCGCCAAAAAAGTTAAGTTTCTTACTGGAATTTTACCGCAAATTTATAGCAGAAAACACCAGTCAACAGATAGATATTTTAATCTAAATTAAACTCGATGTTCGCCGCCACGAATGCAAGTTTTTATTCATCCGCCGACAGAGGAATGCAGTCCTCACTAAAGGGTTTATTTCCTCTTATTTAACGCCTGCTTCCCAAATCCAAGACAAAGCAGTCGATCGCCCTCAGCAACATTCGGGCCATTTTGCAAATAATCTCCCAACCACTCGCAACTCCGAGCAATGATATTATTGAGTTCCAAATTCTCCACAGGTAACAGAATTACAGTCCTATCCCTACTAGCAAAACCCAGAGTTTTGCTATCAGAACTAAAAGTAACGCTCAACACGCGATCGCTCGATTCCAAAGTCTTAGATAGCAGCGCCTTCTGGCCGTCAAAATCCCACAGCTTAACAGTGTTTCCCCCACTTGCCGCCGCAATCAACTTGCCGTCGGGACTAAAACTCACGCTTTCTACAGTATCGCTGTGGTCGAGTTTTTCAGTTAAATTCGCCATTTTTCCATCAAACTCCCACAAGTAAACTTTTTTGTCACCACAAGCAGCAGCAATAGTCTTACCGTCGGGACTAAAACTAACATTTTTAACGCTGTCTTGGTGGTCGAGAGTTTTCAGAATTTTCGCCGACGAACCGTTAAATTGCCACAGGTAAACTCTCTTTTCTCCGGTAATTTCAAAAGCCTTTTTCTTCCCGCTTGGCTTGTCCTCAGCAGCGGTAGCAGTAGCAATAGTTTTGCCGTCGGGACTGAAGCTAACGCTAATTACTGGATTGCTGTGATCGAGTTTTGCAAACAAAGTGGCTTTAGAACCGTTCCAGCGCCAGAGGTACAATTTGCGATCGGCACTTGCGGCGGCAATTATCTTTCCGTCGGGACTAAAACTCACGCTTCTGACAATGCCACTGTGGCTGAGAGTATCTAACAGTTTGCCGTTTAAATTCCAGACTTTCACTGTTTTGTCATCGCTCGCCGAAGCAACAGTTTTATTATCAGGTGAAATGCTCACCCAGGTAACAGAATTCTTGTGATCTTCTAAGGTTTTGAATAAACTGCCGTCAGCCCGCCAAAGTCTCACGGTTTTGTCCCCGCTAGCAGAAGCAATTGTTTTGCCGTCAGCACTAAAACTGACTTTGTAAACCCAGTCGCCGTGTCCCGATAAAATCTTATTCAGCGGAGTGCTGTCCGGTTTCCAAATTTTCACTATTTTGTCCTTACTTGCGGAAGCAATAGTGCCGTCGCCGCTGAAAGTTACGGATCTTACGTCGTCTTGATGTCCTCGAAAAGTGTTGAGCAAAGTGCCGCTGCGACTCCAAACTTTCACCGTATCGTCTGCACTGCCGGTGACAATTTTTTTGCCGTCGCGACTGAAACTCGCGCTGACAACTTCATCGTTGTGTCCTTTGAGAGTTCTGATTTCCTCACCGTTTCGGTTCCAAATTTTGGCTGTGCTGTCCGCACTTGCTGAGACGAGTTCTTGACTGTTTGGACTGAACTTAATGCTGTACACAATGTCAGAATGTTTGGTTAGTGTTTTGGGATTAATTTGAAATTTATCGGTTTTACTTTCTCGGTTCCAAAGTTTGACAGTTTTGTCAACGCTTGCTGAGGCTATTGTTTGGCCGTCGGGACTGAAACTGACGCCGAGCACCCAGTCTTTGTGTCCGGTTAAGGTTTGCAGCAATTTTTTGTTCGCAAGGTTCCAGATTTTGACGGTGTTGTCGTGACTGGCGGAAGCTAAGGTTTTACCGTCGGGACTGAAACTGACGCTGGTGACGATATCGCGGTGGCTGGATAAAATGCCGATGGCACTTTTGTCGTTATCTACTTGCCAAATTCTAATTGTGCGATCGGCACCACCAGTAGCGATCGTTTTCCCATCGGGACTAAAACTAACACTCGTTACGCTATCCGGGTGATTGAAAGTTTTTAATAACTTACCTTCTTTCGTCCACAATTTAACAGTTTTGTCAGCACTTGCCGAAGCAACTGAATTGCCGTCCGGGCTGACACTCACATCCAAAACAAACTTGCTGTGCTGCTCGAAACGGTTGCGTTCTTGCACCCCGGAAACTGCTTGTCTGAGTCTTTCAGCAATTTGATTTTTAGTGTCCACAGGCAGCGCTGTACTTTTCTGAGAATCACGACCAATTTTGATACTATTTCCCAACACTCCTAATTGATTTTTTTCATTAGAAAGCACCAAAGCTTCCGACGCCGAATTTAGGGCATCAGTCCGACTTTTTTCTGCTTCTTGCCGTGCGATTTCTGCTAATTTTGCTTGCTCGAATGCCATCCCCGAAACACCTGCGAGTACAAGCACTCCTACAACCGCCGCCCGCAATTGCCATCTCCGAGATTGGTAAAGTTGAGCTTCTGCTTGGTACTGTTTGTCTCTAGCTTCCGACAGTAAAGCATCTTGCTCTCTGTCTTTGCGAATTTGTTCAATTTCATCTCGGTTAATTTGGTTTTGCTTTAGCAGTTCCTCAAATTCTGCCTTTTTATCTAATTCTTGCTGTTGGCGAATGAAGCTAACTAAATAATCGTGAACGAGCTGATAAAGCTCTGCCGGTAGTTCCGTCCATCGAAAAACTAAACCAGAGTTTACTAACAGTTCTAAGACTAAATCTAATTTGTCAGCTTCAGCAAATGTCGCTAAATTTGAGGCTAATTCTGCGCGGGTTTTTAGGGGACGGATCTCATCTTCATCTGTCAGCAAATACAATACTCGGCGCGCCGCTACTTCATTCTCTGGGCCGCAATCTTTGATGACTTCTTCGAGAAAATTTTCGACTAATTTTTGTTGCGGATTGTTGCCAAGTTCCTGATATTGAGTTAAAGTTCTAATGTTCTCTTGTTGCAGTTGAGCGCCGACAAGTTGTAGTTCGATCGGGCGGACTTCTCCCAATTCTCCAGCTAAATTTTTGACTAATTCTTCGATCAGCTCTGGTTCTAAGTAAAACTGCGCTCGCTCAGTTAAAGTGCGAATTACAGATCGCGCATCGAGCAGCGAAAAATTTCCCAAATAAAACAGAATATTTTTGCTGAGAATGTCCTCTAAAATATCATTATTAACCAATACTGTCGGGTTTTTGGGTCGGGAAAATTCCAGCAAATAGTGCAGGTAATCTTCCCGCAAACACAGGACGACTTTTAAATATTTGATTTTCAAGCATTCCCGCAAAAAATCAAAAAATATTTGTCTTTCCGCTGGCTCTTTCCATACGAAAAAAAATTCTTCAAATTGGTCAAATATCAGAACAGTCACTAAATGTTCGGAATTTCTTTGCAGCTCCTTGATAAGGTTTTCGTATTCGATCGCCTGTTGTTGTATGATTAATTCTACTGGCTGTGACTGTTCCCTTTGATCCTCATTATTCCCAGTCGAGCCACCGTGAAATCCCGAAATAAGATTTCCCTTGACTAAGCTTGCTTCTACGGTCAAATCTACCGGAGCAATTTCTGGTACTGCTTCGGCAATTTCCGGATCGAATATTTCAGCTTTCCCAGCAGATAACTGTCTGGTCAATTCCCGCGGCCAGTTGTTGTAAACTTGCAGCACTACGGGCAAAACCGTCCGCATTTCTATTTTTTTTTGTTTGAGAGCAGGTACTAATCCTCCCGTGACTATTGAACTTTTGCCAACTCCAGACTGACCGTAAATTACTGTCAGTTTGTCGGGGGTATTGTTCATCCTATATATCAAGCGGTTGAGGTCTTGCTCTCTGCCGGAAGCTGTAATTTCGTCAGCAATAGTAGCAGCGCCGGCAACAGTTTCGGCGACGGAATTAACCGCTTCTCTGTGCGGCTGCAACTTTCCGGCTCCAATAAAAGCTCGGAACCGATAGGTGTGTTCCACCGCTCGATAATCTTGCTTAATTTGAAATGCTTCGAGATATTCTCCCCGCTGAAAATAGAGCGATCGCAGCATTTCTAAAACCCGCAAATACAGTTGCGGGTTGTAGCAAGGTTCGGTTTCCAAGCGAGCAAGCTCTAAATGTGCGATCGCCTCCCGCACCTCACCCAACTGACTCTGGGCCTCTGCTAAAATTAACAGATACAAGCCTAGATGCTGCGACTTTACAGGGGTTCCCTGTCCCCTCGCTTCTAAATTTGAGTTGAGAACGTCTAGAGCGATTAAAGCCCATTCTTTCGCCCCTTGCCAGTTCTTTTGCTCTAAGGCTACTCTAGCCAAAAAGCCGTAATCTTGAGCCAAATTAACTGCTGAATTTTCCATGTTTTCATGTAACCTCCGAGCTTTTATAGCTAAATTCCAGAGTGCATCCCAATCTTCTAAATACTGCAATACTTCACCAAGTTGATTGATGAATATACCAACGGCATCCGACCGTCCCGCCCGTTCTAAAACATCAATACATTCCTGAAAATAATTCTTAGCTTCCGTCCAGTAAGGACGGTTGCCACTGCGGTGTTGTTCTGCTTGGAAGCGGTAGCAAAGACCGATGTGGAATAGGATAATTCCCTCTAACACTGGTGCAGGGTGAACGGTAAATAACAAATCGCTAAATTCTGTTTTGGCTCCAATAAATGCTACTTGATGCTTCCAAAAAGTGAGACTTTTGTGATACAATTCAATAGCCGCAGGGATGCGGTGACAAGCATATTCGTGCCGCCCGCGAATAAATTGCAAACTCGCTTCAATAGCTGGTTCTAACCTGATGTTGCAAGTTTGCAAGTCTTGGCTAGCCGACTCTAGTTCAGTTAAAGAATTGGCTCCGAGAATGGCAGAATTAGTTAAACGCCAATTGCCACTTTCTAAAATGTTGGAAAAAATGCGATCGGCACTTTTGCCCAGGAAATCCACCAAGTCGTCGGGGCCAATCACAAATTCAACACTTGTCGTCCAAGTTTCGATATCTGTTACTAACCGAATCAGTTTTTTTAAGATTTTGTCTGTCACCCACAGCACCACCGGGAAGGGAAAATTATTCCGAAATTCTTCCCTCACGTAGTTGGTAGAAGTCAGCAGTCGATCAATCGCACTTACCGATTCCAATCCAAACACCATTAAAGCTGAGGGGTGGCTGCAGGAAACTTTGGTTTCTATCGTCGTGTAAAGAGTTTTAACAGATGGGGGGAGGACAATTTCTCGAATTTCTATCCCAGACTCCTCCCGCAATTGCCGTGCAATTTCCTCTCTCATCGCACTGTAATTGCACCGTACCAAAATTAGCGAAAATTGCCCCTGAGACATTCTCAGAGTCCGGGAGAGAGTTTGCAGCGAACTTTTGTTTTGTTGTGCTGCGGTGTCTTGCTGGCAGTGCGAATTAATCATAATCATAATTAATTTTTGAAAAAGTTTCTCAGGATAGATGCTGTCAACTGCCGAAAAAAGGAAGTTCGGCAACAGATGTAACGGATGGCAACGGATGTAACAGATGTAACGGATGGCAGTTCGGCAACGGATTTTTTAACGGATGTAACGGATGTAACGGATGTCAGGAATCGACTGCTGGGGAAAGTGTAATTAAGAACTTCCTAACTATTTTGGCGGTTGCTCTAAGTTCACTTTAACCCGTTTTTACGTTTACCAATCACAGCGAACAATCACATGATTAATTTTATTTCTGCCCTTTGGGGCGATTTCCAATCACTGGGAACTATCAATTAGTTAATTTTATTTCAGCCTGCATACTTATTATTTTAGCCGATCGCATTAAAGCATACCCAAAAAAATACATACTCTGTTATTCGCATATTCCCAGCAAAATCAACCTAATTTTACTGAAATCTTGATGATTGCTCAAATTCTACCCAGCAAAAGAGTCTTTGTTTGCGGGACTCCCAGCCATCGCCCAAATCGCCCAAATCCGATTCAGTTATTCGCAGATCCCAGAAATCCGGCATTCCCGGGTTGACTGGCCCCTGGCCGCACTGAGATAAACTATCGGCGGCGGCTCATCAATTACAGCTTGAAGATTGTTTGTCATAAATTTACTAATCTCGATATCTAAAGTAGCTGTAAAATCAGGTTCATCCCAATCCTCGCTTTCTTCAATGCTGATTGTTGTTGGTGTCGCCATATCAAAATCTAGTTCATCGCCAAAATCCGAAACTTTCTTAATTGGATCTATTTTCTGACCGGTATCAGTGGCAAAAGCTTGAGTTGTATTGGCTATTAATACGATCGGCAGTGCTACTATGGCGCTTATCGTTTGTCGCGCCCTGATTTTCCTCATGCTATCCTCCTGGTATAAACTAAACTTTGGTGCTGCTATAAATTCAACATCCGCCGCTACTTTCCTGGGCTGTAACTCGCTTTTAGATTTTAGATTTTAGATTTACTCCCCAGATGAATCTGAGAGCTTGAACTTTGATCTAAAATTGTGGGCTACTTACCACTCCGGCAGTTCGCAACTATCCGTTTTTGAGCAGAGTCATTAATAAATAGTGGCTTGTTTTTCCACAGGATATAACCTTATCTGTGACTCTTCGTGGCAAGTTTGCTTAACGGAGCATATCCGGTCAACTGTTTGCCATTCTTATTTACTACGTGAAAACTCTTAAACAGTCAGGTTTTCCCGTTAAGTAATTCCCCGGCGTTTGCGAGCCTTCATCTCAGACTCAAAGCAAAGTGGGTGAGAAGTTCGATCGCACACCTGTTTTGGCACACCAGTTTTCGCACTCCCGCGCTGCCACCAGCAAGCTGATGTGACATACCACAGCCACCGGACATCTGTCAATACTTATATCTTAACATTTCTAATTTTTTGCATAATTCTCGTTACCAGGAAGAGCCTGGTAACGCAGCTCGGCGAGGCAGAGCCTCCAGCCAAGTCGAGATGGCTCCTATTTCGTCAAGCCGTGTTCGAGAGCGAAGCGAACCAACTCAGTACGGCTGTTAGTACCCGTCTTGCTAAATAAACGGCTGACGTACTTTTCCACATTACGCACGCTAGTTTCCAAGCGGCGGGCAATTTCCTTATTCATCAAACCTTGAGCAACCAAATCCAAAACACTTTGTTCTCGCGGAGTCAAATCAATTTTAATCGGCGAAGGACTTTGGGCGATCGAACTCCGCCCACTCAGCAAAGACTCAATTCTCGCCATTTGGCTTGTCAAAGCAGCAATATCTGGACTTTCAGCATTTTCGCTTGTCTCCTTAGCAGCCGCGCGGCGGGCCAGCAAATTGGTTACTATTGCTACTAATTCGTCGGGATCGAAGGGCTTAGAAAGATAAGCATCGCAGCCTGCTTGATAGCCTTGAATACGATCGCTCGTCATCCCCTTAGCCGTCAAAAACACCACCGGCAAAGCCTTATAGCGAGGATCTTCCCGCACTTGCTTGAGAAACTGATAACCGTCCACCTGGGGCATCATAATGTCTGAAATCAGCAAATCGGGATTGTACTGCTGCAAAAGTTCCCAGCCGTCGCGAGCATTACTGGCAACCTCAACCGCAAAATCGCTATCTTCCAAATAAGCTTGTACTGCTTCCCGCAAACCCGGTTCATCATCTACCAATAATAATCGTGCTGACATAGTTGTTACCCTTACGCTTTACCACTATTTTTTAATTTAGCTGAATTCAACTATTATTGTCACTCTATCCATCGAAGGAAGTTAAAAACTTGTTGTCCAACTCAAGAGTTTTGAGTTAGGTTTTGATCTAACGATTAAAAACTGATTAAATCTTTAATTCAAAACTCAAAACTCAAAACTCAAAATTATTCTTGAACCCTTCCACTTAAACTTTTGAACGATCGGTCAAAATTTCATAACCAGTTTCCGTCACCAACACAGTATGCTCAAACTGAGCAGACATAGCATTGTCAACCGTTACAGCGGTCCACTTGTCAGAAAGCGTCCGAGTGTACTTAGAACCGGCATTCAGAATTGGTTCGATCGCCAATGTCATGCCCGCTCGCAATTTCACGTTCGGCATTTCGCGGGTGCGGAAATTGAAAACCGACGGTTCCTCGTGCAAATTTCGTCCGACACCGTGGCCGGTAAACTCCTCAACGATACTAAAACCGTTGCTTTTGACATGATCTTCCATCGCACCAGCCAGATCGAGCAAATACGCTCCCGCCTTCACTTGTTCGATGCCTTTGTAGAGCGTTTCTTCTGCGACTCGGATTAATTTTGCCGATTCCGGTGTTACTTCCACAACTGCGATCGTGATGCAAGAATCGCCGTGAAAACCTTGATAATATGCCCCAGTATCTACCTTGAGAACATCTCCTGCCCGAATTACTTTTTTGGGACTGGGTATGCCGTGAACAACTTCGTTATTAATGCTAGAGCAAATCGATCCCGTGAAACCGTGATAGCCTTTAAAACTCGGAGTTGCCCCCATAGAACGGATACGTTTTTCCGCATAAGCATCCAAATCAGCAGTAGTCATTCCCGGTTTCACCATTTGGGAAATTTCTTTAAGTACCGTTGCAACGATTTTTGCTGCTTGCCGCATAATTTCGATTTCGCGTTCCGACTTAATTTCAATGCCTCGACGCTGTTTTTTGACTTGGGGTGCTTGAGTTGGACTAGAAAGCAGACTGCTAAAAATATTCATGTATTGATCGGCGGGTAATTTTGTACTTGGACGGCAGGTTGAAGCAAAAAACGGCAAATATCCAGCTTTTTGTGGAAAAACGGGTGTCTTGTTCCGAACTGTCGATCGCGTGTCCTTTAAGCTAGCTTAATATTTTTCTCAGTAATCAGCACGGGATTGGGGGGTCAACAAAGCGGTTTCAACCGCCGAGTCCGTCTGATCGGGATTTCCCAGTCTTCCTGTGAGGTTAGCAATTGTAGCAATTAACTTAGTTATGTCAACTGGTTTAGATAAGTGCATCTGGAAACCAGCTTCCAGCGCTTGCTGGCGCTCTTCCTCTCTGGCGTAGGCTGTCAGGGCGATCGCAGGCATCTTTCCACCCCTGAGCAATTCCATTTCTCTCACCCGCGCGATCAACTCATAACCGTCTGCTTCCGGCATTCCAATGTCGCTCAGCAGCAGATCCGGCCAATAACTCTTCAGTGTATCTAGAGCCCCGGCCACCGATGCCGCCGATCGCACCATAGCTCCTTCGTCCTCGAGTAAAGCAATCAAAAACTCCCGCGTGTCATCGTCATCATCCACCACTAGCAATTGCAAATTAGTCAGAGTGGGGAGAGCCTCTGTCGCGTCATTGAGCGGCGACCAATCATCCCCTGCACTTGCGGTCTTCCTCTTAGCAATAGGTAGAGCCACCGTAAATTTCGCACCCTCGCCCGGATTATTTTCTGCATACACCTTACCGCCGTGCAGTTCCACCAAGTGACGGACGATCGCCAATCCCAGTCCCAAACCCCCGTAAGACCTAGTTGTGCTGCTATCAGCTTGGCGGAAGCGATCGAAAACATAAGGCAAAAAATCAGGAGCGATACCAATGCCGCTATCAATTATCTGAATTTGAGCTTCATCTCCAACTGACTCTAACCGCACCTCTACTTTACCCTCTTGCGGACTAAACTTAATCGCATTTGACAGCAAATTCCACACAATTTGCTGCAAGCGATCGAAATCGCCGATAACTTCACCTACATTGGGACTGCACGTTAATTCTAGGACTATTGATTTTTCCTCAGTCAGCGGCTGCAAAGAATCTATTGCCAGCTTGATCACAGATTCCAACCGAATCGGATGCATATTTAAATTTAGTTTCCCCCGCAGAATCCGCGAAACATCTAAAATATCTTCGATAAGTTGAGCTTGAGATTTAGCATTGCGCTCAATTGTTTCTAGGGCTTTATCAATAGTTTCTTGGTCAAATGTTTTGGCCCGTAGCAGCCTAGACCAGCCGAGAATTGCATTTAAAGGAGTGCGGAGTTCGTGAGAGAGAATAGCTAGAAATTCATCCTTCATCTGGTTAGCTCTCTCCGCTTCTTGCCGCGCCACTTGTTCGCGGATTAGTCTGCCGCGTTCTTCCTCTGCTTGCTTGCGGTCTGTGACATCTCTAACCGTGCCCACGTGACCTATCAGTTTTCCCAAATCCGAAAACATTGGCGACGACTGCACATTAATCCAACGCACATTTTCGCTACCAGCTAATCGAAACTCGTTAGAATATTCCTGGCCTTCTTTAATCCAAGCTAACCAATCTGTGACTACGCGATCGCGATCTTCTGGATGAACTTCCCGCTGCCAAATCTCTGCTAAACTTTCCTCCAAAGTTAACCCGCAAATCGCTTGACAACGGGGATTGATGTAAGTACACCGGCCTTCAACGTCAGCTAAGTAAATTCCCAGCGGCGAACAAGCACACAAAGTGCGAAACCGCTCTTCACTTTTACTTAGTTCACTATTAACAGCAGCTAGCTGTGTTGCTTGCTGCTTCACCTCGACTGTTTTTTGGAACAATTCCACAAATACCCCCACCTTCGATGTCAATATTTCCGGTTCCAAGGGTTTGAACAGGTAATCCACCGCACCCAGTGAATAACCTTTAAACACGTGGGTGTCATTACTGCTGAATGCTGTGATAAAAATAATCGGAGTCGATCGCGATCGATCTCTAGAGCGAATCAATGTTGCTGTCTCAAATCCATCCATTCCCGGCATCTGCACATCAAGCAAAATTACCGCAAACTCTTCATTAAGCAGACATCTCAGAGCCTCCGCACCCGAACTAGCTTGTACTAGATTATAAGAGGGGCTGTTGAGAATAGCTTCTAGAGCTATCAAATTTTCTGGGCGATCGTCAACTAAAAGGACATTTACTCGATGGGGGGGCTGTATATTCATAAATTTTTTAATCTTTAATTCTTAGCAAATTGACTAAACAGGGAGCGATTTTAGAGAGGGGTAAAATCCAGTCTACTTCAACATTTGCGATCGCCGACGCTGGCATCGTCGGGCATAGAGCTGAAACCGGTTCCTCCACAAATGTCAATCCTCCCTCAGCTTTAATTTTTGCCATCCCTTTACTACCATCCGAATTAGCTCCCGTTAAAATTATGCCGATAACTTTCTCCCCAAAGGCATCCGCAGCAGACTCAAACAGCACATCGATTGAGGGCCGCGCGTAGCACACAGGAGCCTCAGTTGATAGTGCAAATTTAGGAGTTCCGCGATTGGGGATTGGAGATTTTGAATTATGGATTGACTCCACTGCCACGCTCCCCCATTCTGTAAAGTCGTTTTCATACAGGCTAAACTCCTCGTCAGAGGGCGATTCTATTAGCAAGTGATAGTCCGCAGGAGCCAAGTAAACCCGTCCAGGTGCGATCTCCTCTTTGTCTTGGGCCTCTGTGATTTGGAGAGAGCTTTGCTTTTGTAAAAAATAAGTAAGCCTATTCTGAGAACTCTTATGGCGGTGTTGGACAATAACTACAGGCAAAGGAAAGCTTTGTGGCAAATCGGCCAGCAGCACAGTCAGAGCCTCTAGCCCTCCCAAAGACGTGCCAACAACCACTATTTCAAAATTTTTTTTATTTAACTCTTCGGTAGATTTTATCACTACTTTCAATTGGTTCATAGTATTTTTCATAAGGCGTAAAAGTCAGAGACTCCTGATGTCCTAGTCCTAAAACCCCAAACATTCCCAGGCTCTCATAAAAAAGCTTGTGTACCCGCTTTTGGAGGTGTGAATTGAAATAAATCATCACATTACGGCATAAAATAACATTAAATTCATTAAAAGAATTATCCGTTGCTAGGTTGTGGTGAGCAAAGACAATATTATCTTTAAGTGAAGAGCGAAAAATCGCATTTTCATAGGCAGCCGTGTAATACTCAGAAAACGCTTTCTTGCCCCCCGCTTGGTGGTATAGCTGCGTATATTCTTGCATTTGTTTCAGCGGGAATATCCCTGTTTTGGCTGTTTTCAAAACTAATTCATTCATGTCCGTAGCGTAAATCCGACAACGGTCATACAGTCCTTCTTCTTGCAGCAAGATTGCCATAGAATAGACTTCTTCTCCCGTTGAACATCCAGCGTGCCAAATCCGAATAAAAGGATAAGTACGCAGTAGCGGCACCACTTTATTTCTGAAACTAATGTAAAAGCTAGGATCGCGAAACATCGCCGTTACATTGACAGAAATGTCCAGCAGTAAACGGTCTAGGTAAGCAGGATTGTGAAGTACCTTTTCCTGAAGTGCAGAGACAGTAGTGAGCCGTTCCGAGCGAATAGTGTTCCAAATACGGCGCTTGAGAGAGGCAAGAGCATAATTGCGAAAATCAAATCCGTAATAGCGAAACATTCCCTCTAGTAGGAGTTGAATTTCGATTGTTTCAAGTTCATGGCTTTCGGGCATTTTCACTTAGTAATTGGGAATTGCGAATGGGGCATTGGGCATTGGTAGCACCTAACAAATAACTACGGACTTCTTTCTTCTTCCTTCTTCCTTCTTCCTTCTTCCTTCTTTCCCTTATCGATAAAGCCAAACACGCAGCAGCGAGAGCAACTGTTCCGTATCAACAGGTTTGGTAATGTAGTCAGACGCACCAGCTTCGATACATTTTTCCCGATCGCCCTTCATAGCTTTCGCAGTAAGAGCAATCATTGGCAGCGAAGCGAATTGAGGCATATTACGAATTGCTTGCATTGTTTCGTAACCGTCCATCTCTGGCATCATCACGTCCATCAACACAATATTTATGTCAGGCGTATTTTGCAATTTAGTAATGCCCTCTCTGCCATTCTCAGCATACTCAATTTTCATTTTATGGCGCTCCAGCATACTCGTGAGGGCGAAAATATTCCGCATATCGTCGTCAACAATCAAAACGGTTTTGCCCGCGAGCGTCGCATCTGTTTGATACAATTGCTCTAGCATTTGGCGCTTTGGTTCAGGCAAATTTGCTTGGACTCGGTGCAAAAACAAAGCTGTTTCATCTAACAAACGTTCTGGCGATCGCACATCTTTAACAATGATTGTTTCCGCCATGCGCTTGAGTTGAGTTTCTTCGGCTTTCGTCAAGTCTTTGCCCGTATAAATAATAATCGGCAGACTTTTTAAAATTGCATCTTGCTTGATTTGCTCGATCAGTTCAAAACCCGTCATATCTGGCAGTCCCAAATCGAGTACAACGCAGTCAAAATGCCCCGATCTTAAAGTTGCTAGCGCCTCTGCACCACTCCCCACAGCCGTTGTACAAACATCGTGATTGCCGATTAAATCCACAATGCTCAGACGCTGCGTTTCGTCGTCTTCCACGACTAGCAGATTCTTGACTCGCCGATCGACAAAACCCTTAATATCCATCAAAGCTTTGCTCAAAGCTTCGCTGCTAACAGGTTTTTGCAAATAGGCGATCGCCCCTAACTGCAAACTGCGCTGCCGCCCTTCTTCCACTGATACAATGTGAACCGGAATGTGGCGCGTAGTTGGGTCGTGCTTCAAGCGATCGAGCACTGTCCAGCCATCCATCACAGGCAAATTTAGATCCAGCATAATCGCAGTTGGCTTGAACTCTCGCGCCATCGCCAAACCGATATCGCTCCGTAAAGCCACTAAACCTTTAAAACCCTGATCCCGCGCCATATCCAAAAGAATGCGAGCGAAGTTCACGTCATCTTCAATAATCAACAGTACGCGATCGCCGGGTTCGACACTTTCCCGGTCATCAGCGATAATCGGTGATGGATAAGGAGCGATCGGCAAGTTGAAATTCGGGGAAGGAACTGCTGAAGAAGTAGCAGCCGGCAATTGAGCCGTTTGCTTGCCCCTTCCCGATTCCCCATCATTCATTATTCGCGATTCTTGGTAAGTTTGCGGCAGATAAAGCGTAAACCTACTACCCTCACCAGGGCGACTTGTCAATTTAATTTCTCCCCCTAACAGATTAGCGATTTCTCTACTAATTGACAAACCCAAACCCGTCCCGCCGTATTTGCGGCTAGTGCTACCATCAGCTTGTTGGAAAGCCTCAAAAATAACCCTGTGTTTTTCAGCCGAAATTCCAATCCCCGTATCGCTAACGACGAAAGCCAAAACAGTAGCGGAACTCCTTAAACTTTCTATCTCTAAACTCCACCCTTGCGACGCTACTTCGACACGCAATTTCACCTCACCCCGCTCTGTAAACTTAAACGCATTAGAGAGGAGATTCTTCAAAACTTGTTGCAGCCGTTTAGCATCAGTATAGAGACCTTTTGGCAACCCAGGCTCAAGCTCGATTTGAAAACTCAACTTCTTATCCAGGGCGATTTGGCGGAAAGTTCTATCCAAATGATCTCGCAAGTCCGGAAACAACACTTGCTCAATTTCCACCGACATCGTGCCTGATTCAATCTTCGCCAGATCCAAGATGTCATTAATCAGCCCTAACAAATCAGTTCCCGCCGAGTAAATTGTGCGCGTGTATTCAACTTGCTTCAGAGTCAGATTGCCTTCAGTATTGTCAGAAAGCAATCGAGCCAGAATCAACAGCGAATTCAGTGGAGTTCGCAACTCGTGAGACATATTTGCCAGAAACTCCGACTTATACTTAGAAGTTAGAGCCAACTGTTCCGCTCTTTCTTCCAACAACCCCCTCGCCTGTTCGATATCTCGGTTTTTCCGCTCAACTTCCTTATTTTGCAGCGCTAGCAATTCAGCTTGTTCTTCTAGTTCTTCATTTGTTTGTTGCAACTCTTCCTGCTGCTTCTTCAGCAGTTCCTCGTTCGTCTGCTGCAACTGCGCTTGCTGTTCTAACCGCTTGTTAGTTTCCGTTAGTTCCTTTTGCTGAGCTTGCAACTCTTCAGCCAAAGATTGCGACTGTTTCAACAACTCTTCCGTCCGCATACTCGCCGCAATAGTATTTAAAACAATGGCAATACTTTCCGTGAGTTGGTCGAGGAATGTTAAGTGAATTTCGCTGAAGCGGCGGAACGAAGCTAGCTCAATCACCGCTGTCACCTGCCCTTCAAACAGTACAGGTAAAACCACGACATTCAGCGGCGTAGATTCTCCCAGACCAGAGCTAATTTTAACGTAGTTGTCCGGCACTTCGGTCAGCAGTATTCTTTCCTTTTCCAGGGCGCACTGTCCGACCAAACCTTCGCCTAAATGGAATTTATTTCCTAAGCTTTTACGTTCCCGGTAGGCGTAGGTACTTAACAGTTTGAGGAAGGGGTCGTGTTCTACAGTTTCCATCATAAAGAAGACGCCATGCTGAGCAGAAACCAGCGGTGTTAATTCCGAGAGAATTAATTTAGAAACTGTTTCTAAATCCCGCTGACCTTGCAGCATTCTAGTGAACTTAGCCAGGTTGGTCTTGAGCCAATCTTGCTCGGTATTCTTCTGCGTAGTCTCCCGGAGATTGGCAATCATCTGGTTGATGTTGTCCTTGACGATCGCAACTTCTCCTTCAGCAGCGACGGAAATTGACCTCGTTAAATCGCCTTTAGTAACACCAATTGCCACTTCGGCGATCGCGCGCACCTGAGTAGTCAAATTCGCCGCCAATTCATTCACATTATCCGTCAAATCTCGCCACGTTCCCGCCGCCCCCGGAACCTTCGCCTGACCGCCTAACTTCCCTTCAATTCCCACCTCTCGCGCCACCGTACTAACTTGATCCGCAAACGTCGCCAGCGTGTCGATCATCTCGTTAATCGTATCTGCCAGAGTCGCAATTTCTCCCTTAGCTTCCAGCATTAACTTCCGCTTCAAATCGCCATTCGCCACCGCCGTCACAACTTTAGCAATACCCCGCACTTGCGCTGTCAAATTTCCCGCCATCGAGTTTACATTGTCGGTTAAATCCTTCCAAGTTCCCGCAACTCCTTTCACCTCAGCTTGACCGCCCAATTTACCCTCAGTTCCCACCTCCCGCGCTACCCGCGTTACCTCAGAAGCGAAGGAATTAAGCTGATCCACCATCACGTTAATAGTGTCTTTCAGTTCGAGAATTTCGCCTTTGACATCAACGGTAATTTTCTTAGACAAATCGCCATTTGCTACCGCTTTCGTCACTTCCGCAATATTCCGCACCTGCGCCGTCAAATTCCCGGCCATCAAGTTAACATTATCGGTTAAATCTTTCCACGTTCCCCCTACACCCCGCACGTAAGCTTGCACACCTAATTTACCTTCGGTTCCCACTTCCCTCGCCACCCGCGTTACTTCAGATGCGAAGGAACTCAACTGATCCACCATGATGTTAATCGTGTTTTTCAGTTCGAGAATTTCCCCTTTCACATCCACAGTAATTTTCTTCGACAAGTCGCCATTTGCCACAGCCGTTGTCACTTCGGCAATGTTCCGCACTTGGGCGGTAAGATTACCCGCCATCGAGTTAACTGAATCCGTTAAATCTTTCCAGGTTCCTGCAACCCCTTTAACTTCAGCTTGCACGCCTAATTTCCCTTCATTTCCGACTTCCCTAGCAACCCGCGTTACTTCAGATGCGAAGGAATTTAATTGGTCAACCATCGTGTTGACCGTGTTTTTTAGTTCGAGAATTTCGCCTTTAACATCTACGGTAATTTTCTTAGATAAATCGCCATTTGCCACAGCAGTCGTAACAGCAGCAATATTCCGTACTTGCTCTGTCAAACTACCCGCCATAAAATTAACTGAATCCGTTAAATCCTTCCAAGTTCCTGCTACGCCTCGGACATCGGCTTGACCGCCGAGTTTACCTTCAGAACCCACTTCTCTCGCCACCCGCGTTACTTCCGAAGCAAAGGAATTAAGCTGATCCACCATCACGTTAATGGTGTTTTTCAGTTCTAAAATTTCGCCTTTAACCTGTACCGTAATTTTTTTAGATAAGTCACCGTTAGCAACAGCCGTCGTCACCTCAGCAATGTTTCGGACTTGTGCTGTTAAATTGCCGGCCATTGAGTTAACTGAATCCGTTAAATCTTTCCAGGTTCCTGCTACTTCCTGCACTTCAGCTTGTACGCCTAATTTCCCTTCGTTCCCCACTTCCCTAGCAACCCTGGTTACTTCAGATGCGAAGGAATTTAACTGGTCAACCATCGTGTTGACGGTGTTTTTGAGTTCAAGAATTTCGCCTTTAACATCTACAGTAATTTTCTTAGATAAATCGCCTTTTGCCACGGCGGTTGTCACTTCAGCGATGTTCCGCACTTGTGCTGTCAAACTGCCTGCCATGAAGTTAACGCTATCAGTTAAATCCTTCCAAGTTCCTGCAACTCCTTTAACTTCTGCTTGACCGCCGAGTTTGCCTTCGGAACCTACTTCTCTCGCCACCCGTGTTACTTCAGATGCGAAGGAATTTAACTGATCCACCATGATGTTAATAGTGTTTTTTAACTCCAGAATTTCCCCTTTAACATCTACAGTAATTTTTTTAGATAAGTCACCATTTGCCACAGCAGTTGTCACGTCGGCAATGTTCCGTACTTGTGCGGTAAGATTGCCGGCCATTGAGTTAACTGAATCCGTTAAATCTTTCCAGGTTCCTGCTACTCCCCGCACTTCAGCTTGTACGCCTAATTTCCCTTCGGTTCCTACTTCTCTCGCCACCCGCGTTACTTCAGATGCGAAGGAACTCAACTGATCCACCATGATGTTAATCGTGTTTTTCAGTTCGAGAATTTCCCCTTTAACATCTACGGTAATTTTCTTGGATAAATCGCCATTGGCCACAGCGGTGGTCACGTCAGCAATGTTCCGCACTTGTGCTGTTAAATTCCCGGCCATCGAGTTAACTGAATCCGTTAAATCTTTCCAGGTTCCTGCAACTCCCCGCACTTCAGCTTGCACGCCTAATTTCCCTTCGGTTCCCACTTCCCTAGCCACTCGCGTTACTTCCGACGCAAAGGAGCTCAACTGGTCTACCATTGTGTTAACAATTTGGGCTGTTTGGAGGAATTCTCCTTTGAGGGGTCTGTCTTCTATTTCTAAGGCGATGGTTTGCGATAAATCTCCTTTTGCTACGGCCCGAATTACTCTGGCGGTTTCAGAGGTTGGTTGCACTAAATCTGTAATTAGGGTATTGACAGAATTTACGCTAGCTGACCATGACCCCTCGGCGTTGCCGATGGTGGCCCGCTGGGCGATTTTGCCTTCTTTACCCACAACTGTGCCAATCCGCTCGAGTTCGGCCGCCATTCTCTCATTGAGTTCGATAATGTCGTTAAGTTCGTCAGCAATTTTCCCCGCTAGACCAGTCTGGTCTATGGGCATCCGAACTGAAAAGTCCCCTTTTTTGACTGCCACTAAGGTTCTGAGTAACTGTTTGGCATAACCATTATTGGAATTGGGGCTTGTTATCTGTGCAGTTGACATGACCGTTACCTTTGGCGAGTTTGAAGGGGAAGGGGGGAATATTTTTGAGATTATTGATATTATCCGACTAAAGCAGTGTCTGATTGCTTCTATCGAAAGATGGATGACAAATTGCTGTTTATCAGCTATGTAGTTATTGGTTATTTTATACTGGTTAGCAGGCTCTTCTTGGTAACGAGTTAATTGTGGGTTGGCAGGAACAGGCCCGAAAGCCTGTTCCACCCTGTTCCACAAAGAGTGAATTTTATTGTGCGGCGGGCAGGATGCCCGCCCTACAGATTACCAACTGCGATTATTTCCAATTTTGCCACGAACTATTGAAAATAGAAGTACCCGGAAAGGCGATCGGATTGGCATTTTGTTGCAACCGCAACTGTAACACTTCCAAGTTTGGCTCGCGAGAGGGCAATTCGTCCACCAATTCATAAGGTAGAATCCCCTTTTCTAGGGAAAAAGCAGCTGTAACTCCCGCCGCCGCACCGGCAGACCATTCAAAAGAATGCACTCGATAAGCAGCGGCCGCTGTGTGGCTAACAGCAATACTTTTACCTGCCACTAACATATTGTCAATTTTCTGGGGAATCATTGCCCGCAGCGGAATTTGGAAGGGATAAGCTTGCCCTTGACCTTTGCGAGTGCCTTCGCGTTCGGTATTTCCTGGTGCTTCCGGCGGACTGTTGGTCATGCAGGGGTGAAAGTCGATCGCATAATGACCGATACCCACAGAATCAGGATAAATCGTAGCGCGCGATCGCGATGTTGTATCCTCAACAGATTGACTTCCCACAGCCAAAGCCGGCGCATTCAAACCACCCACAGCTAACCACAAATTGCGATACTCTTCCTCCGACAAATTCTGGCGATAAAAATCAGCCGTAAAGTCAGTGCGAGACATATCAACTTCCCACACCGTAAAACCTTGAGGCTGATTGAAACTCGGCCGCCCAATAATACGCCGGCCCTCCCGCATATAAGGATATTTAGAAAGTCCGTGCACCGTCCCCATCGGCGACTCCAACCCGCTCAAAAAACGATTGTTTGGATGAGGCTTTTTCACTCCATCTCCTAGCTGCGAGTCAGTAGTTCCTGTTACCAGCCAGTAGAAAAATCCTTTGGCATTTTCTTCACCCTTACGCAAAGTTTCCGTTCGCAAACCGCCCATCCATCCCCCCGGTTGCAGTTGACCGGCCGCTTCCAACTGCGCGCGAGAATAAATTAAATTATCCTGGGCCGAACCGGGACGATAGTCATTACCCCAAGTCCAGTTTTGCATCGAGATATCACCGGGATAAATGGGGAATTGCTTCGGGTCTGAAGGTCGCTTTTGATCTGGTCTCATGCTCCTGATTTGGCGGTAGGTGAAAACTAAGGGAAAGCTCGCCAATCTCGGCAATTCGTAGCTGTAGTAAGGAGCGTATTGTTGATAAAAAGACGGCACTTGATGCTGCTGCGCTTCCTTCGTTGCCTCCATCGCAAAAGTGTAGGTAAAACCTTGAGTGCAGTAAGCGTCGCCGCTAGGGCTAGCGGAGGAAGGTTCGAGAGGAGAACGCGGGTCAATTCCGAGGCGGTAAGGAACATCCCCAAGTCCGATCAACTCGCCTGTTTCAGTGGCATCTACCACGTACCAATCAGCAGGTCTAGGTTGGGAATTTGACTGGTTAGGTGGTTTTGGAATAAACCGAATAATAGTTTTGTTAAATCGTGCAGAATTTTCATAGCGATAGGCATCTTCGATAGTCTGAGAAAGAGTTTCGGTGTTGATGGGCGGGGTATTGGCGGCCGGTTTGTGTTGAATGGCGATCGCACTTTTAATTTGTTGGCCCCCAACCGTATTCCCCGCCACAGCAGGAGTAATTGCTAGTTCTTTAATAACCGTATTGGGAAACCATTTCAGCGTGCCTTTGCCTTTTCTAGCGGCATCCTGCAAGATGTTAAATAGAATTTTGTGACCATCGTAGGGCATGAAACACGAATAGCTAACCCAACAGCCTCCGGGATTTAGCCGGCCGTAATGTTCCTCGATCCGCCCCCGCAATTCTAGGTAGCCGCGGGGGTAATATAAGAGCGATCGCTGAGTCTCTCTTTCATCGAGTGCGGAAGTTCCCTGGGAGGAAATTTGACCGCCTACCCAGTCAGTAATTTCAGTCAGGCAAACTGTGCGCCCCGCCAGCAAACCTTCGTAAGCGGTAGCAGCGCCTGCGAGCCCGCCACCTGCTACTAGAATGTCGCAAGTTTCTGCAGAGTCCGGATTGCGGGGCGGTGCGGCAAATACTGGTGAAATGCTCCCTATCGCGGAAATTATGCCGAGGGTGAGGCTAAGGATCGATCGACCTTTGAGCAAAAATAGATACTGTCGAAGTTTCATCGGAGATTGTGGAATTAATTTTGACATAGCGCGAAAAACACTCATCCCATCTAAATGTTTATTTTGCAGTATACTGGTATTTCGCGGTGCTGTCAGGGAAAAGTTTTTTGAGAAAAGAGGCATTAATACCAGCAACAACTATTGAACAGCCGGATAAACCTTATGCTCAAAATCGTCAAAATTTTTAGGTCATTGATTCCTTTTGAGAGTTTAACAATTACCACCAGTTTAACTTTTTCGGAAGTGGGGCGCAGGTTGGACGAATTTGTCACTCCTCCCAAAGTTGTTAGAATAATTATACCCTTTGGCCCGCCCCCTCCCAAACCTTATGAAGGAACAATTTCTGGCAAAATTTTCAAAATTAATCGCATCATCATCGGTCGAAATTTATTGTTCCCAATTATAGAAGGAGATATATACACTCAACAGTTCGGTTGTTCCATCAAAATTAGGATGACTTTACATAAAATAGTCCTAGGATTTTTGATTCTTTGGCTGTGGACAACTGGCACTATAGGAATGTTCTCTTTATTTGCTTGGTTAGTCGAACCCTCCGTGGGACCAATATTTTTACCAATTTTAGGAATGTTTATTTTCGGCTGGCTTTTGTGCTTGATTCCTTTTAAAATAGAAGCAAAAGCAGCTATAAAATTTTTATCTATTCTCTTAACATAAAGTATTGTATCACGACAATATTTGAGCTGTATTATTAAAAACAATCTGGCTTCATCTGCGGTAAAAAAAAACTAAACTTTCCGGGATTACCCATGCGTCAAAACCAACTCAAACAAAAAATTAAACAAGGCGAAACAGTCCTCGGTTTATTTATGAACTGCGCCTATCCCGCCTTCATGGAAATCTGCGGTCACGCTGGATTTGATTTCGCCGTTATCGATATGGAACACGGCCCCCTGAACCCGCTTGCTGCTGAAGATTTGTGTCGCGCCGCCGACTGTACCGGAATTGCACCGATTGTTCGTGTCCGCAAAAACGACGGCCCGCAAATTCAACGAGCTCTTGATATCGGCAGTGCAGGCGTTCAAGTACCTCAAATTGAAAGCAAAATCGATGCCGAAACCGCTGTCAAAAGTGCTAAATACAGTCCTCTGGGCACGCGAGGCCTTTCCTTCGCTACGCGGGCAGGACTTTTCACTGCAGCAGGTACAAATATCACCGACAAACTCAACGAAGAATCCTTAGTTGTGATTCATGTCGAAGGCAAAGGCGGCATCGACAACCTGGCAGAAATAGTGACCGTCCCAGAGGTGGACGTGATTTTTCTAGGGCCTTACGATCTGTCACAGTCGATCGGCATTCCCGGCCAAGTCCGCGATCCCCGAGTCATCGACATGATGCAGGAGGCAGTGCAAACCATCCGCAAAGCAGGCAAAGCCGCCGGTACTTTTGCCGAAAACCCCGAAATTGCCCAGCAGTGGATTGATGCTGGCGTTCAGTACGTCGCACTTGGGGTCGATGTTGCCGTTTTCCTGCGGGCCTGTCAGTCGCTGGTGAAAGCAGTCAATCGATTTTAGATTTTAGATTAGGGATTTTGGATTAAAAGAAGAACCAGCCCCCGGATTCATCTTGCAAGCTTTACGATATCTTTGCAATTTTTGTAGTGTCTTTTACGACACATACAAAAAACCTGCGCTAGAGTAGAAGCATACACCTCCTCAAGGCAAAATTAGGGAGGGGAGCAAGGCTTCAGGGAGTAAAATCTATGAAAACCGTATTAGAATCCATTCATTTGGATTATGCCTTCATGTTTACTTTCAAAAAAGTAAACTCGATTAAGCTAGAAGGCTTCAAGGAATTTTTTGACGATATGCCTGTCGATCCGTATGTGAAAGGTAAGTATCGTTCGAGAAGATTATCGCGGTTTGCAGTCAACGGAAATGAGTTAGTTAAGTTACCTCACGGCTATTTGTATCAAAGCAAAACATACAATCCGCTAGTTGGTGATCTCAGGCGGGAATTTGCCGAATTGGACGATCGACTAATCGCCCTCGATAATTTCAAACAGATGATTTTTGCTTTTTTCGATTCCTGCAAAATTCACCCGGAAGCTGAAATCGGCATTCATCAAATCAGGACGACTTGTTCGCCAAACAATTTCGGCAACCCCGCACCGGAAGGCATTCACCAAGACGGTACTGACTTTATCGGGATTTTCTCGGTTGACAGAACTAATATTGTAGGCGGGGAAACGCATTTGTACTTGGCTAAAAAAGAGAAGCCTGTTTTTAATAAAATTCTGCATCCGGGAGAATTGCTGTTAGTTAACGACCACGAGTTTTTCCACTTTACTACACCGATTAAACCGGAATCTGAAGGAGTGGGAACCAGGGATGTCTTTGTGCTGACTTCTCCGAGTTTGCTTACCGATTGAGGAGAGTTGGGCAATTGCGCGTCTTTCGTTCGTAGTGAGGGCTTTACTCCTCTCTCTGGTGTTTACTCAATCATGACTAAAGTCCTTACTACAAACCTTTCGTTAGTAGTGAGGACTTTATGCGTCTTTCTGGCGTTTCCTCAATCATGACTCAAGTCATTACTAAGCTGTTGCGGCATTTAAATTGTATGTCAAAAAAAATTACAGTCTTGTGGGGAGTAGGGGTTGGGCGTCCCGCCCGCCCTGAATATATAATTTAAATGCGCGACAGCTTACAAACCTGCATATTTTCCTAAAAAGCCAGGTTTATGCCTCTAGCAACTCACAGATAACTCCTATCGAAACTTCCGTTCAGACTCTTGAATGGGAACATCATTAATACTAGCTTCACGTCTTCGCATTAACCCATTTTCTGCAAATTCCCACTGTTCATTACCATAGGCGCGATACCAGTAGCCAGCATCATCGTGCCACTCATACTCAAATCGAACAGAAATCCGATTATCTGTAAAACTCCACAGTTCTTTCTTTAAACGGTAATCTAATTCCTTTGTCCATTTTCTTCTTAAAAAAGCCTTGATTTCTTCCCGTCCGCTGAAGAATTCGGCACGGTTTCTCCACTGAGAATCTTCCGTATAAGCTAAGGCTACTCGTTCTGGATCGCGGGTATTCCAGGCATCTTCAGCAGCTTGAACTTTGGCTTTAGCCGTTTCCAACGTAAAGGGCGGTAGAGGTGGTTTAGTTTCCATCAGCTTTGTTTTTTGTGATTATAAAAGATAAGGTGCGGGATGCTAGCGCTACAGAGAGAGTTTGGGGACTTTGATATCAATCCTCAGCATCGGGATCGATTCCCATTGCTCGCAGTCGCTCCGCTAACTGGGTGACTTTTCGCTCTGCTTGTTCGGCTCTTTCCCGTTCTTGTTCGGCTCTTTCCCGTTCTTGTTCGACCAGGGCCCGCTCAATTTCAACTTGTTCGGAGCCAGTTAACAGCAAATTTCCCTGGGAATCCCACCACCGCAGCCAAAGAAGTTCTTGATTTTGATAGCTTCCCTGCCACAGTCCCAATTCTACATCTAGTACAGGAATGGGATAGTGACCGCGTTCGTTTGGCTCCATCCTTCGATACAGAAAATCTATCAGGTGATAGACTTCTAAATTGCCAGTTCTCATTTCATAAATACCGTAGTAAGGGATGCGGATAATTCTCTCGTACACCCAAAACTTACCGGGTTTAGTTGTTGTACCGTCGGCCGCCACAGAAAGCGGAGTACGATCGCGCTCTTCCTCTCCATTACCGCTAGCAAATTCTAAAGCAATGAACGGAGCCATGTGTTCCCGCCAAAGTACATAAGAACGGCGAAAACCATCGAGTGTTGCCGGTACATTGGGCACGTAAAACCAATCCGGTGCTTCTGCACCTCGCTCTGGTGGGTCAGTTTCTCGCCAGTAAATGCCGCAATCTTGCCCGATCGCATATTGTCCGTCTGGATGCAGTCGCTCTACAACCGGCCCGATCGAATCTGTCAGAATGATGCTCTGAGGATGCTCCTGAAAATTTTTCACAAATGTACCGTCTTCGTCTGGCAATTGGGTATGATCGGGGAATGCAGGAGGCCGATCTGTAGCAGTTATTATCTCAGTCATCGTCGTTTTCCGTGCAGTTATTGTTAATTGTACTGCGAAATTTTAGAGCAAGCTGATTTGAGACTTTAGCTAATATTAGCTAAACCCAGCTAACCAAAGGGGAAGCATCAGCAGTAAACCGACGGAAGTTATGGCGATGCTGCTAGCTAACAAATCGCGATCGAGCTCGTAGACTTCTGCTAAAATCAGCACCGAAAGAGCTGTGGGCGTTCCCGACATCAACACCAACACGAACCTCGGATCGCCACTCAATCCGAAATAACTAGCACCCAACCCGATTAGCACCGGCACAATTACCACTTTTAAAAGCGACGGGATTAACGCCAGTTCAAAACTTTCCCATTTCTTAATAGACCTCAGCCGGATGCCAACCAGCAGCAAAGCACTGGCAATTACCACCCAAACAGCAGTCTGCAATCCCGATTCCACTGTTTCGGGCAGGGGGATGTTTCTAGTATAAAAACCAATTAAAAAAGCCCACAGGGCGGGAACTGTCAGCACGTCCCGGATCTGAGTCCACCAGTGATTTTTTTGCTCGGAGTTCCCGAAATAGCTAGCAATAAATACACCGAAACAATAAGTTCCAATAACGTTGTTAGTGACGCTGTACAAGACAGCCCAGTTGTTGTTATCGGTGCTGATGATAGAGGGGGTGATTGCTAATCCAACAAAGCCCGTATTCCCTAACATCGCAGCTAGGAGAAAACTGCCTTGGCTCGATCGCTTCAGGGAATTAAAATTTAATAAGAATAAATTTACTAGAGAATTTTTGCCCTGAAAATAGGGTTTTTTGATGTGGGCCGCACTCAGCCTACGCAATAATACCCAAGTCAGCCAAGCAAAACTCGTACTCAGAAATAACACGAATATGGCGATCGCCGGCGTGAACCCCACAGCACCCGAAAAATCGCTTTGACGGGCTAAAACTAGAATTTGCAGCGGTATCCCAATCCAGAAAAGAAAGTGGCTCAGCAGCTTGGGAAAATCAACTGGGATGTACCGAAACAGAAGCAGTCCCAAGCCAGTCCAGATAACTAGAGGCGTATAAGCGTGAAATAAGGTTTCAATCATAAAAATTTAACTAGGCAATTGGAAATGCCTCTATCTATTAATAGTAATGCTAAAGTCTGTTGAATAAATGCAAATTGTCGTTAGCGGAGCCCTCGAAGAGGATCGCACTTGCACGCTTTTTCGTCCTAGCGTGTTCGCAGCAGTGCCAGCCCGAAAATTTCCGCCCAAATTCCCGCACCTTTCAGGACACAATCCTCAGACTCGCAGCCCCAAATGCTTGCAGTTTTTTGCATTCAGATTCACAAAACCTCTGTTAATTTGACCAATGTGCGATCGAGCTATCTTGCCTTTTCCGAACAGATGTCCCACGTTGTCCTGCCGTTTCGCTCTAACGGAAATACGGCGACACTAAAGCTGCTAATGACTTGCACTCATTAATTCAATTTCAAAGCATTAACCGGCACTTCATCCCAAGAACTAACAGTCCGCAAAGTAGCAACCCAGCCCTGCTGTTTTTGCTCTGCCGTCAAATTCTTCTCAAAAGATTCGTGGCAATCCTTCGCTTGAGTCTCATCGCAACAAGCAATGCAAGAATAAAGAATACCCGACGGATCGATTTGCTCGTTTACCCAAATAATCACGATCTACTCTCCCCATTAACTTAACTATTATCTAAATTTTCCTATATTTTTGTCAATTAAGTAGGTAGGTATTAATTAACCCTAGTGCGGCATTTTAGGTTAACAGGCATCTTGCCTGTGCCACACACAGGCAAGATGCCTGTTCCACACACAGGCAAGATGCCTGTTCCACACACAGGCAAGATGCCTGTTCCACACACAGGCAAGATGCCTGTTCCACA
>NZ_JAUBSB010000016.1:104838-126506 GCF_036702135.1 Microcoleus sp. LAD1_D3
CGCAGGCAAGATGCCTGTTCCACAACAGATGAATTTTGGGTTTGGCACGCGAGCCCGCCTGAATTACTTCGATGCCAAATTTGCCAAAGACTCGCCCGCAACGCGGCAAATCCGCCAGTCGGGCATCACATCAGCACCGATACCCTTGTAAAATCCGATCGCCAATTCATTCCAATCCAAAACACTCCATTCCAAACGCCCGCAGCCCCTTTCCACCGTCAACTGCGCTAAATAAACTATCAAAGACTTGCCAATTCCCCGCCCTCGAAACTCAGGGATCACAAACAAATCTTCCAAATAAATTCCCGGCTGAGTCAAAAAAGTAGAATAATTGTAAAAAAACAGCGCCCAGCCGACAACTCGATTTTCGCACTCTGCTAAAATCGCTTCAGCAAAAGGTCGATCGCCAAACAAATGATGCTCCAAATCAACGGCATTGCCAGTAACGGCATGAGATAATTTTTCGTACTCAGCTAAAGCTTTAATCAAATCAAACAGCACCGGCACGTCAGCGCGGGTAGCTGGACGCAAAATTACCTCAGAATACATAAATAAGTAAGTAGTACGCGACAATCAACAATTAAAAATACCATATCAAGACATTTTTAATTTGTAATTTTAATTAATTTTTTCCACATTGAATCAGCATATTTACGGCGGGGTCGGAGTGTCCCCACAATAATTTTAAGCTGTTTTTAAATGCAAAATCAATGTTTTTTAGCTTATTTCAACCAGCCCTTCAATCGTTCCGTCACTTGAGGGCGGCGCAGCTTTCGCATTGCCTTATTTTGAATTTGACGGACTCGTTCGCGGGACAAATTGAACAAACTGCTGACCTCTTCTAAAGTGTAAGGTTCGCCGGTCAGCAAACCGTAACGCATAGCAACAATTTCTTTTTCCCGCTCAGTCAAAATACTGTCCAACACCTCCAAAATATCTTGGCGCATCATCATCTCATTCATCTGAGCTTCTGGAGATTGCGTCGCGTTATCTTCGAGAACATCCAAAAGTTCCGAACTTTCTTCGGAGCCGATGCGGTGGTTGAGAGACAAAGATTGCCGGCGTACTTGCTGGAGGTAGCGAAGCTGTTCGCAAGTAACTTGCATTTCTCTAGCGAGTTCAGTTTCACTGGGATTGCGTTGAAGAGAACGCCTCAAATCGCGATAAACTTTTTTGAGTTTATTTAACTGTTCGACAATGTGAACCGGCAAGCGAATCGTCCGCCCTTGATTGGCAATTGTCCGGGTAATTCCTTGGCGAATCCACCAATAGGCATAAGTAGAAAACTTGTAACCCTTCTCCGGATCGAACTTTTCGGCGGCTCGATTCAAACCCAAAGCTCCTTCCTGGATTAAATCGAGAAAAGGCACGCCCCGATTCAGATAGCGTTTGGCAATCGAAACTACCAAGCGCAAATTCGAGCTGATCATTTTCCGTTTCGCCGACTGACACTGATGACGAAGCTGTTGCAGTTGAGTTTCGCTCACTCCCAAAGCCGCTGCGAGTTCAGCTTTTGTCGGCACTCTGTCCAATTCCTGCTGCAAACGCTGTTCTAGTTCATCCAGGGCTACCAATTCTTGAACGCGACGCGCCAACTCCACCTCTTCGGTGGCAGTCAGTAGAGGATAGCGAGCCATTTCCTTGAACAAAGCTCCCACTGGATCGTCGGCAGACCAGTTGTTGTATGCTGACGAGCGAGTTACCGTGGGACGATCGATCTCAGTGTCTTCATCTTGTGCGATCGCGAAAGAGGCTTCGGGTGCCACCGCAAAACTGCCTAGGTCAGATTCTGCCATATGGTGCTTGGTGTCGGTGGAATGATTTGAAAAGTATCCCTTAACTTTAACCAATTTAACCGGAAATTTCCGAAATCCATCTAGAAGCCCGTGACAGAAATTAGATGGCCCCAATTTTACACCTTTCTATTGAGTTCGAGCCAGTAAAGGAGCTGCCTGCAATAATTGCTGAGTGTAAGGGTGCTGGGGATTAGTAAAAATATCCCTAGTCTTACCGATTTCAACAATTTTTCCAGCATTCATTACTGCAATACGATCGCAAAAAAATCTCGCCACCCACAAATCGTGCGTAATAAACAGATAAGTCAAATTAAATTCCTGCTTCAACTCCAACATCAGCTCTAAAACTTGAGTCTGCACGCTGGCATCCAGCATACTCACCGGTTCGTCGCAAATTATCAGTTGCGGCCGAGTAATCAAAGCGCGGGCGATCGAAACTCGCTGCTGTTGTCCTCCTGACAATTCCCCCGGATACCGACGAAAGAAATCCTCCCCTGGAGTTAAACCCACCCGCTCTAACATTTGGATTACTTGTTTTTTAGCTTCGCTGCCATTAGCTAATTTGTGAATAAACAAAGGGTCAGCAATACTTTGCCCGACAGTCATCATCGGATTCAGGCAAGCATGGGGGTCTTGAAAGATCATTTGCATTTCGCGGCGGTGCTTCCTCACAGCATCGCGGTTCAGGGCAGTTATATCTATTCCTTGAAATTCCACTTTGCCGCCAGTCGCCGTAATTAGCTGCAAAATCGTGCGTGACAAGGTACTTTTGCCGCAGCCGGACTCCCCCACCAACCCTAGGATTTCTCCCCGTTGTAGCTCTAAACTAACCCCGTCTACTGCTTTAATTACCTGGCGATTCCTGGAAAACAACTGATCTAATAAATTGCTTTCTAAACTGTAGTGTTGCTGCAAATTCGTCACTGTCAAAAGAGGCGAATTTGTTAAGTTTGCAGTAACGACTTCAGTCCTGATTTCCTCGAATGCTAACCCTTTGTCAGAATCGGCTTGAATGTGCAAAGCTGCTTTGAGGAGCGATCGAGTATATTCGTGCTGCGGCTTTTCAAAAACGTTTTGCACCGGCCCTGTTTCTACGACTTTACCGCCGTACATCACCGCAATGCGATCGCAATACTCAGCCACCATCGCCAAATCGTGAGAAATCAACAAAATAGCCGTTCCCCGTTCCTCACAAAGTCTGGTTAATTCCTGCAAAATCTGGGCAGCTACAGTTACGTCCAAACTTGTAGTCGGTTCGTCCGCCACAATTAATTTGGGATCGAGCAAAAGAGCCAAAGCAATTGCTACTCTTTGCCGCATTCCCCCACTAAATTCGTGGGGAAATTGCGACCAGCGAGACGCGGGAATTTTCACAGCTTCCAGAGTTTCGATCGCCCGTTTCTTAGCTTGCTTGCGATCCAAATTCGGTCGGTGAGCTTGCAAAGTCTCGATGCAATGTTCTCCTACAGTCATCAAAGGATCGAGACGAGTCATCGGATCTTGAAAAATCAATGCCACAGCTTCGCCCCGAAACCGTCTCAGCCGCGAAGCATTCATATCAAACACCGACTCTCCAGCAAAACTAACTCGCCCCTCAATCAGCGTTGAATCCGGCAGCAACCGCATGGCCGCCCTTCCCAAAGTTGACTTACCGCACCCAGACTCCCCAACTAATCCGAGCTTTTCCCCCGGTTGCAGCGTCAGGGAAACCCCGTCAACGGCCCAACCGGATTGGCCCCGTCGCTGAGGATAAGCTACTCGCAGATTTTCAACGGAAAATAGAGAAGAGTCATTAGTCATTAGTCATTAGCCCTTAGTCAGTAGTCAGTGGTCAGTGGTCAGTGGTCAGTTGTTAGTTGTCAGTTGTCAGTTGACTGTTGTCAGTTGTCAGTTATTATTTAATTGTCAATATACTGGCTGTTAGTTGTTAGTTATTAGTGTTCAGGAGTTATTAGTTATTGGAAATAGAGCCATCGGCTGTTTGTAAATATAAATAGAAATAGCTACAAACAAAGCTTTTATCAGTAGATCATTCACCGAGCAACAGTCAACAGTTAACAGTCAACAGTTAACAGTCAACCGTCAACAGTCAACTGTCAACAGCCAACTGACTAAATTTCCTTTCGCTTCAACTCAGCTCTCCGCAGTATGTAAGTAGCGGCACAATCTGCGTGAGGATGGTCTGCTAAAACTTCCGCGAGTTCCAACACATATCCGGCGATATCCGGCCCCAGCTTCTCAGTCAGCACTTGACGTTCCCGAGAGGCGAGTTCTTGCACGCGGGCCTTAGCTTGCCAATTCGGAGAAAACATCTTGTCAATCTCGGTGTGGAATCCCAGACTTTCGAGAATGTCCCACTCGCCGTTATCGCACCAAATGCCCCCGCACAACATACAGCGCTCTATGTAAAAGGGCACTCTGCTGAAAGGAACTTTCGCCCGCGACAGATAGTGACCGTCTTCGGGACACAGCGCTGCTTTGCTGTCGTAGACAGACGGGGTGAATTCTATGCCGAGAGTCCCTGTCGCATCAGGCTTCTCGGATTTGTTGTACCACTGGCTTTGCTCTTTTTGCCAAGCTTCGTATTCTCTGCCTGGAATCCATATACCGTAACAGTTGGGACACCACTGCACCGACATACGGCCGGCTAAGGTACCGCCTTCTAAATTGGGATGTTTACATTTTGGACATTCCACCGCTTTATTTCTCCTTGCCTTATTAATTCCCTGTTAATTCAATTATTAATTCTGTATCTGGGCGGGCCCTGAAGAACCAGAATTTTTTTGCAGCAGCGCCCCACAGTAGCCAATTAGCGTGTTAAGCCGCGCGATCGCCGCAGTTTGCCTCGCCTTTGCTGTCGCTGGCTGGCGCGACGCTTGCAAAAACGTGACATCTGTCCCCAATAACCGCAGTTGCTTGTGAATTTCCGTCAAATAGGACTGCTCTGGGGGTGTTTCTGAGGCGTCTAACTCATCGCTTTCGGCTCTCATAATTTGGTTTCCGAAAAATTGTTGCACTTTTCTGTATTCGATCGCCAGTGCGGCCCCATCCAGATTATCCTGTGCAGCAGTTCTTTGTAGTTGTTCTAGTGCTTGCTGTAATTCTTGGTAGCACTGGCGGCGGTCTTCGGACAATATCATGATTTTGTAAACAAATTTGTATTTATAATCAAAGTAGATACTTACTTAAGTTTGCTCATATTGAGGGAAGCCGTGCGTTTTTGGAGCAATTCCCTGTTTTGTGAGAACTTTTTTTGATTTGTTTCCCTGGCTCTACCCTTCTGGCTGTTGCTTTTAGTTTAGCGTTGCCGGTAAATGCCGATCCCCTGCAACCTCAACTGCTACCGCCAAAATATGCTTATTTTACCCGATTTTCCCCGATCGACAGACTGCGGCGGCGGCAGTGGTGTCACTATATTTTCCTACCTGCGAGGGGGGGCGACTCGGAATTACATAGGTAGAGTTTGAGAATAATCGACTATTTTTTTGAATTGCAAATTGTGGCATTCAATTAGTTTAGTATAGCTAAACACATAATTTCGGCAATTCAACCGAAAACCGGCTTTTAACCATTTGTATTTCTAAGTTTTAAAGGTGTACCCCATGAACGCGAACACTCTGACTCCCTCTCCTTCGATCGATCCTGCCGTAGTTCCCGATTGGCTGCAAGAATGCCTGAATACTCGATCGCAGCCTGATGGCGGCCCTAACCCGAATTGTTCGACGGACGACAGCTTAATTTGTCGGGCCTTTGAATTTGCCCGCGACTTGCACGAAGGACAATACCGCAAATCAGGAGAACCTTACATTTGCCATCCGGTAGCTGTCGCTGGAATACTCCGGTATATGGGCGGCAACAACGTTATGATTGCCGCCGGCTTCCTCCACGACATTGTTGAAGATACAGATATTACTCTCGAAGAAATAGAACAGCGGTTCGGTGCGGAAGTGCGACAGTTGGTGGAAGGTGTCACCAAGCTTTCTAAGTTTAATTTTTCCAGCAAAACAGAGCGCCTTGCGGAAAATTTCCGCCGAATGTTCCTAGCAATGGCTAAAGATATTCGCGTCATTGTCGTCAAACTCGCTGATCGGCTGCACAACATGAGGACTTTGGAGCATTTGTCCGAGGAAAAGCAGCGCACTATTGCTCTAGAAACCCGAGATATTTTTGCTCCCCTGGCGAACCGTTTGGGTATCGGGCGCTTTAAGTGGGAATTGGAAGATTTAGCGTTTAAATACCTGGAACCGGAAGCTTACCGCGAAATTCAGGAATTGGTAGCCGAGAAGCGAGGCGATCGAGAAACTCAACTCGCAGAAGTCACAGATAGTTTGCGAGAAAGGCTTGACAATTTAGGCATTAAATGCTATGAAGTTAGCGGTCGTCCCAAACATTTGTACGGGATTTACGGGAAGATGCAGCGCCGCCAAAAAGGGTTTAAGCAAGTGTACGATATTGCGGCGGTGCGGATCATAGTAGAAACCAATGATGACTGTTATCGGGCTTTGGCGATCGTCCACGATTCTTTCCGCCCGATTCCCGGCCGCTTTAAAGATTATATCGGTTTACCAAAAGCCAACCGCTACCAATCTTTGCACACCGGAGTAATCGGAACCAGCGGCCGCCCCATCGAAGTGCAAATTCGCACCGTAGCAATGCACCACATTGCAGAATACGGCATTGCCGCGCACTGGAAATACAAAGAAACTGGCGGTTCTAACACAAAAGTCACCGGCGACGACGAAAAATTTACTTGGCTGCGGCAACTCCTAGAATGGCAAAGCGACCTCAAAGACGATCGCGAATATTTACAAAGCATTAAGGACAACTTATTCGACGAAGATATCTACGTTTTTACTCCTAACGGAGACGTGATTGCTCTCAATAGCGGGTCAACTCCCGTTGATTTTGCTTACCGCATTCACACCGAAATTGGCAATCGCTGCACCGGTGCCAGAGTCAACGGGCGAATGGTAACACTAGACAAGGTTTTAAAGAACGGCGATATTGTAGAAATCTTGACCCAAAAAAATGGTCATCCGAGTTCCGACTGGCTGAATTTTGTCAAGACAAACGGAGCAAAAAACCGAATTCGCCAGTGGTTGAAGCGATCGCACCGAGATGAAAATCTCGCTCGCGGCCGGGAATTGTTGGAAAAAGAATTAGGTAAAAACGGCTTGGAATCTTTGCTAAAATCTGAACCCATGCAGTCGGTGGCTCAGCGCTGCAACTACCACAGCGTCGAAGATTTAATCGCCGGTTTGGGCTACGGCGAAGTCACCCTAAATCTCGTAGTAAATCGACTGCGAGATTTAGTAAAAGTGCAGCAAAAAATTGAAGCTGCTCCCGCAGGAACCCACGAAGTGCCCCAGCTAATACCTGCATCGACGGCACCGAAACCAGTACCTAGTTCATCTCCGAGCAAATCGCCGATCGCAGGTGTAGAGGGATTGCTCTACCATTTATCCGGCTGTTGCTGTCCGATTCCTGGGGAAGCAATTATTGGAGTTGTGACTCGCACTCGCGGAATTTCGATTCATCGACAAGGGTGTTTAAATGTTGAGAGCGTACCGGGCGATCGGTTAGTTCCTGTGAGTTGGAATTCGAGCGATCGCAATGGTAGCCGCCCGAATACTTATGCTGTTAACATTCAAATTGAGGCTCTCGATCGAGTAGGAGTTCTTAACGATGTATTGTCGCATTTAAAGGACAACAAAGTCAACGTCCGCAGCGCTCAAGTAAAAACCTATCCGGGTTTGCCCGCATTAATTGACTTGTGCATGGATATTGAGGATAAGGAACAGTTTGAGCGGACTTGTATGCAAATTAAAAAGATGAGCGATATTTTGAATTTGCGGAGGCTGAGTCAAGTGAATTAGGAATGCAGCCTTCCTATGGCAAAACTCAGCCTTAACTCGGTTATTCCTTCAGCAAAGCTGACAAACTATTTATTAATCCGGCTTCCTAAAGACGACAAATCTCAGTTTCTCGATCGAGGTGGTTACAGTATAGAAAACTGGCAACACCTCGATCGAGATTTAAGAAGCCAGATACTTCCCCTGGAAGCGGAGCCAATGGAAAACACCAAATACGGTCAAAAGTACATGATTCAAGGCAGTTTAACTGGTCCAAATGGTACGATTTTACAAGTTAAAACCGTTTGGATCGTTACTCCATCCGAAACTAGATTTGTTACATTAGTTCCTGATTGACAAGAGGTTAAACCCCATGAAATTTAAACTGTTTTCACAGGTAGCATTGCGAGAAGACATCCCTAAGTATGGTCTAAAAAAAGGTGCTACAGCCACTATTGTTGAACACTACCAGATGCCTGAAGGTGAAGAAGATGGTTATAGTTTAGAGGGTTTCAATGTCGAAGCAATTACGGTTGAAGTTGCAGAGTCGCAAATAGAAGCAATAAAAGCTGCTGTTTTGCAACTTGGAAAAGTAGGCTAACCTGGGAATCTCTAACAGAAGGAAGAAGGAAGGTTTTACTCAGCTTCGTGAGGTTCAACTACCAGCCTAATTTCATCTTCAATCCAAAAAATATCACCTTGATTTATTACCATTCGCCTTCCACCAGCCTGCGATGAGAGCGACTCATCTTGCGAAGCAAAACTTGTTCTTCTTTAGAGAGAGGTGCTTCGCAAGCAACATTAATTTTTTCTAACAGTTGTTGATTTTCGCGGCGGCGGATAAATTATTCAAGGGCTATTTCGCTCAAAAAACTCTGTGAAATTTGCATTTCGCCAGCTAATGTTTCGGCTTGTTCAAATAAAGATGCTGGCAATGAGATAGCAGTTTTGACTGTTGTCATAGCTTTATACCTTCATTTATTTATATGAGTCTAACTAATAGTATAGCTAACCACCATACGGTTCAGCAAACAGGCAGAGCAATGAAACTCTTTATTTGGCCGGAGTTACTGGCTTTGACACGCCCAACTTTTGCTGCAAAAACTCCTGCGCCACTTGTCCCGCTTCCTGCTGTTCTCCGTCAACTTGATAGTTGAGTTTCCGCATATCTTCCTCGGAGATTTTGCCGCCCAATTCTGCGATAACTTGACGCAATTCTGGGTATTTCTCCAAAATTTGCGATCGCACAACCGGAACTGCTTCGTAGGGCGGGAAATAGTTCTTGTCATCTTTGAGAACTACTAAACCTAAACTTTGAATCAAACCGTCCGTCGTATTACCAGCAATCACATCTACTTCTTTTTGTTGCAGCGCTTGATAAAGCAATCCTAACAGCAACTCCTTCGGTTCTTCTCTAAACTTAATCCCGTAAGTTTTAGCTAATCCGGGAAATCCATCTTCTCTCTCGTTAAATTCTGGGCCGAAACCAGCCCGGAGGTTAGGTGCAGCTTTCCCAAGTTGCGAGAGAGTTTGTAAATTGAGTTTTTTGGCATCGTCTCCCCGCACAATAATCGCAAAACTGTTATTAAATCCCAGCGGTTCCGTCCATTCTGCTTTAAACTGTTTGGGATATTCTTGTTTGAGGTAATCGAGGACTTTTTTGGGATCAGAAATCGGTTTTTGTTTGAGCAGGTTGGCATAAGCAGTCCCCGTGTATTCGACGTACAAATCGATTTTACCCGCGGTTAGGGATTGATGGCAAAGCGAACCTCCGAGATTCAGTTCTCGTTCTACTTTGAGATCTGTTTTAGCTTCGATATGGCGTGCTAAAATTTCTGCCAGGATGACTTGTTCGGTAAAGTCTTTCGAGCAGATGACAACTTGCTTTTCGGGCTTAGAGGTACATCCTGCTACTGCAAGCAAGCAAAGCAGCCAGCAGGAATAGAAAAAAAAATCGTTCTTAGATATTTTCATGACTTAACTCAAATTAAAAATCTACAATTAATACCTTATAAGTTATAGCATACAGCCCAGATCGCAGACTTTTTCAACAAGTCTGCGCTTTAACAGCATCGCACTTTACCCAAGTTCCGTTTTCCTGTTGTAACATTTATTTATAGACATGGAGGACAAAAAATGGTAATCAGCGTCAGCGATATTATCCAGCAGCAGCGGCAATTTTTTACAACTGGGAAAACGAAAGATGTGGATTTTCGGCTCGAACAACTGAAAAAACTTAAAAGTGCGATCGAACTTAATCAATCACGAATAGTCGATGCTGTCAAGGCAGACCTCGGTCGGCCGGAATTCGAGGCTTATCTTGAAATCGCATCGATTGCCGAAGTTAATTATGCCCTCAAAAACCTCAAATCGTGGGTAAAGCCGAGAAAAGTCCCTGCTTCGATAGATCAATTCCCAGCATCAGCCCGCATTTACCCTGAACCTTTGGGCGTAGTGTTAATCATCGGGCCTTGGAATTACCCGTTTCAGTTAATGATATCACCCTTGGTCGGGGCGATCGCCGCCGGCAACTGTGCACTTCTCAAACCTTCGGAAATCGCCTCACACACCTCCGAAGTTATCGCCGACATGATATCTAAAACCTTCGATCCCGCCTACGTAGCCGCCGTCGAAGGAGGCGTGGAAATCAGCCAACAATTGCTAGCCGAAAAATTCGACCACATCTTCTTTACCGGAGGCACTAAAATCGGTCGAATTGTCATGGAAGCTGCCGCTAAACACCTGACACCTGTAACCTTGGAATTAGGTGGCAAAAGTCCTTGCATTGTAGACTCAGATATTCAGGTTGAATACACCGCAAAACGCATTGCGTGGGGCAAATTTCTCAATGCCGGACAAACTTGCATCGCTCCCGATTACCTGTTAGTTGATAAAAAAGTTAAACCCGATTTGATGGCAGCAATTAAAACAGCAATTTACGAATTTTACGGCGATAATCCGCAAACAAGTCCCGACTATTCGCGGATTATTAACCAGCGGCAATTAGACCGTTTGAGTGCGTTTATCAAAGATGGAGAAATTGTCGTTGGTGGGGAAGTTAAGCCGGAAGATAGATATATTGCACCGACGGTTTTAGATCATGTTTCCTGGGATTCGCCGGTGATGCAGGATGAGGTTTTTGGACCAATTTTGCCAGTTTTGGAGTATGATGATTTCGGAGAGGCGATCGCCCAAATCAACGCCCGTCCCAAACCCTTAGCTTTGTATTTGTTCTCGAAAAATAAAGAGAAACAACAGCGAGTTTTGCGGGAAACTTCTTCGGGGGGAGTTTGTCTCAACGACACTGTTATGCAAGTGGGAGTAACAGATTTACCTTTTGGCGGAGTTGGCGACAGCGGCATCGGTAGCTATCACGCCAAAGCAAGTTTTAACACTTTTTCGCATTACAAAAGCGTGCTGCAAAAGTCATTTTTACTTGACTTGAAATGGCGGTACGCTCCCTATAAAGGTAAGTTGGATTTGATTAAGAAAATTATCGGTTGATCGATCGCACTTGGAGGGGCGGGTTCGTCAACGTTTACAATATCAGCGAGATAGCCAAATCAACCCGCCCGTTCCTGATATTATCGGTTAAGCGATTCCACGGTGAACGATTATTTCCATAAATTTTAAATGATTGCTCATCTGTTTTATGAAGGATTTCGATCACAATCTCTACGTCACTCCTAAATGACAGTTGCCCCATCCAAAATAATTCACATTAGAAATGTCTATAATATCTTTTAGCATCTTCTCACTAACAAGCAATTTATGGAACCTTTATCAAAAGAACGCTGTGCCGCCTGCCGCCCCAACTCTCCCCGCGTCACAGCTTACGAAATTGTCCAACTCAAACCTCAAATTCCCGACTGGAATTTCATCGAAAAAAATGGCATTCCACAGTTAGAACGCACGTACAAATTCCCGGATTTCAAAAGTGCGATCGCCTTTACAAACAGCGTCGGCGAAGCAGCAGAAACCGAAGGACATCACCCCGCACTGTTAACAGAGTGGGGAAAAGTTACCGTTACTTGGTGGACTCACGCGATTTCTGGACTGCACCGCAATGACTTTATTATGGCGGCGAAAACCGATGCGATCGCCAATCAATTCTCAAAATAAAATCCGACTTATAGCCCGATCGTACTCTAAGAAAGAACCGCTCTGGGCACTTGTGAATGTTGATTGGCATTATTCAACAACTCCAGATTCAGTCGGTAGCCGACATTCCGTACAGTTTGAATCAGGCTCGGCTGTCGCGGGTCGATTTCGATTTTTTTACGCAGAGAGAGTACGTGAGTGTCGATCGTCCGGGGGTTATCAATAGCATCAGGCCATGCCCTTCGCAGCAAATCCGATCGCGACAGCGGCACTCCTCCAGCTTGAGCTAGCACGTACAGCAGGCTAAATTCCTGGGGAGTCAGCTCAATATGTTCCTCGTACAACCTGACTCGGCGCTGCACCAAATCAATTTTCAGCAGCCCGCACTCCAGCGTCGCCGGCGGTACCATCGTGCGGTTGCGGCGCATCAGAGCTTCCACCCTGGCCATAAACTCTTGCATCCCAAAGGGTTTAGTCAGGTAATCGTCTGCCCCCGCCTTCAAACCTTCAACAATATCCGATTCCGAATTCCGCGCCGACAGCATCAAAATCAGTGACTGCTGCTGCTGTTGCAGCCAGTTGCAAAATTCCAAACCGTCCCCATCCGGCAATTGGGCATCCAGAATGACTAGGGTTGGCTGGCGGCTGAAAAATATTTCCCTAGCGTGACTGATATCCGCTGACTGGTGCACCCAGTGACCGACTTGCTGTAGATGCCAGCCCAAGAGCGATCGCAGGTGCGGATTCCCTTCAACAATTGAAATACTTGCAGATTCCACAGAGGCGAGCTTCCCATATCACTAATTGCTACAAGGTTAACAGAGCTTTTGTCAAGCTTTTGTAACCATCGCTACTCAAGCATGAGCTGCATTTAAAGCAGCGGACATACCGAGGGTAGGAATTTTAAATATTGGGTTAATTTGGCAGGGTCAGCCTGGAGAATGGTTAAATCACTCTGGCGATGAGCTTACAATGAAAATAAGACAGTGTAAAGCCGATCGACCCCATGCCCCAACCGCCTGCCCAAAGCGATCCCCCCGACCCAGCCCCCACTCCCAGGAGGTTGACAAATCGCGCAAGTGAAACTAGAATTCCTCCAACCGTTCGCTCGGTAGCCGGAACACTTAGCCACTTTGACCGCCAAATTCAGCAACATCCCGACTCCATTAAACGCACAGCGAATTATCTAGGTGCGCGCAAAAAGTCGAGCAACTGCATTGCAACGAGTGAAATTTTTTATGGAGGGTAGCCTGTTGAGCAGGGTAAAAACTTTTATTTAGAAATAGCCTCAAGCTGAGCCACTCAGCATCAATCGAGGCCATTCCTAAATCCCGCCGTCATTATACAAACCACAAAGGATTTCAACCTCACACCATGCTACAAGACACCCAAACAATCCGGCACTACCAAAAACTCACCGACGCCCTCGTCGAAATGTGGAATAGAGGTTATCGCTTTGATGACCTGCGGCTTTACTTAGACGGCTATTTAGCAGCCCTGCGGCATTCCAACGGTCTGGAACCCTATCTGATTCACAGACTAGAGGAAGAAGCAGCGCGTTACATTCACGACCCCTCCAATTTTGTAATGCCACAGACACAGACACAGGCTGAATCAGACTACTATTAAATAGCAAATTCGGTTTGATAAACCCTGGATGATTTGGGAATTGGGAATTGGGAATTGGGAATTGGCAATTGTAACGGGTTCCCTGGCTCGACCTGGGAACCGATGTCCAGAGGCTCGGGCTCGCTTTCGGAGCCTAAAAATTCGATGCCGAGCCGACCGCATTGCCTTCCCCGGCTCTGCCTGGACATAAGTAATTAAGTAAATTAACTTAATTCAACGTAAAACCCGATTGCTGTTATTTCCCCGACTTCTTAAAGAGGTCGGGGATATGTTTTTTCTGTCTAATTTAAGAAGCCAAAGCCACTTCTACAACTTCTTGCAATTCGCCCTTTTGATACATCTCGATCATAATATCCGAGCCACCAATAAACTCGCCGTTGATATAAACTTGGGGAATTGTCGGCCATTGGGAATACTCTTTAACGCCTTGACGAATTTCCTGGTCTGCCAAAACATCAACAGTTTCGTAAGGCACTCCCAAAGTATTGAGAATTTGCACCACAGTATTAGAAAAACCACACTGGGGCATTAACTTATTGCCCTTCATAAACACCATGATTTTGTTTTGCTTAACCAACTCGTCAATTCTTTGATGTGCTGTTGTACTCATGGTAGGTCCTAATATTGTTTGAAAATTTTTAAATGTTGACTGACGCAGAAGCCGCGTTTTTTACGAAAATCTTTCGTTACAGCCATAGATTCCGGTAAAAAACCGGGTTTTTGTGGTTTTTGTGCGTAAGTGCAGCAGTTGTATTTCAAGCAACTCTTGACACCAGCACAAACTTGTGATACCTAATTGCCGCTCAACAATTAAGCAACTTGACTTTTCGCTTCCCATTCTGCGGGAGTTAAGGTTTCCAAGCCCAAAGCGTGGATGGCTTCACTAGCCATTGCCTGTTTGAGAGCGCCGTATACCAGTTGGTGCTGCTGTACTCGGCTTTTTCCTTCAAAGGCTGCTGAGACGACTCTCGCCTGGTAGTGGTCACCGCCACCGGTCAAATCCTCAACTTGTATTTTAGCGTCGGGCAACCCTGCCTTAATCATTTCTGCTACTTGAGACGGTGTAACCATTGGTTTCTCTGATAAACGGCTGTAATTTAGATTTTAGTGGAACTATTTTGTCGATGAGCTCGGTTGACTGCTGGCAGGCCGGGGAAAGGGCGAATCCACAAAACCCAATTCCAGTAACTGCTGGTAAGCTTTCTTGCCCAAGTCGCGAGTTGGCTGCTGCGATCGAATAATCTGAATCAGCAGGGGCACAGCCAGTTCCGGTTTATTTTGCGCCCGGTGTACCAACGCCAGCCGGTAGGTAGCTTCGTCGCGCATTTGGGCCGTTTCTACAGCTTTGGTGCGGTGGCTTTCGGCCAATCGGATGTCAATTCCGGCAAAACTGCTGCCCAGTTGTTGGTAGAAGTTGGACAGTTGATTGAAAATTTGGCGGGATTCTTGGAGTTTTTGAGTAGCGAGTGCGTAATTCTGAGAGGAAATAGCACTGCTGGCTTCTGTCATCAAACGCTGGCCTCCTGGGACGCTCAGCAAGCTGCTGTCTTGCGTCAGAGGGCGAAGATTGTTGGGGTCTGTGGGGTCGTCAGCGGGCTCGACTTGCGGTTGGTTCTCTGGCCCAGAAGGTTGTTGTGCTTGGACTGGGAGCGGTTGCAACAGGGTAAAAGCTGCGATCGCCCCGATCGTAATCCGGGCAGTGGAGCGAAGCCAGCAAACAGTTCCAGAGTATACCATGAAATTACTTTGCGCCTGTGCGCTTTAAAAAAATATTTAGCTTGAGCCGATCTTACCATTGGCGATCGCAACCGGCTAAGTGTAAACCAAATTTGTTGAAATGTCAAAGGGTGCGATCGATTTTGGATTTTAGATTTTGGATTTTAGATTTTGGATTGAACCAGGAAATCGCGGGGGATTGGACAGATCCCGGCAATCTAGTCCTGGACGCAGAAACCGGGTTGTTTTACCTAAATACTGGCTTTGAGGCTTTAAAAATGGTGGAAAACCCGGTTTCTTTGGTTTTGATGGGTAAGTCCCGATCTAATTCAACAGTAGAACGAACCATGAATATCGCAATTGAAAGAACAGCTTACGGTCAACTGCTGGCGAAATCGCAGCCTAAGCCCATCCTGAACGAAGAAGATTATGATCTCGCCCTCGCAGAAGTCGAATCCCTAATGTCCCAGGAAGAATTAACTCTAGAAGAAGAAAGTTTACTGAGTCTCTGGGGGCTGTTGATTGAAGAATACGAATCAAAATATTACCCAATTCCAGAAGTGACTCCCCGGGATGTTCTATTGCATTTCATCGAAGTTCGCGAACTCAAACAAGCCGATTTAGTGGGCGTGATTGGTTCCAAAGGAGTAGTCTCTGAGGTGGTTAATGGGAAACGGGCAATTAGCAAAGCCCAAGCTAAGGCGCTGGGAGAATTTTTCAACGTTAATCCTGGTGTGTTTATTTGAGGGATTTGCTGAATCATTGTTAATAAGCCTTTTACGGGCGGGCTAGGAGCAACGGCCCACAAGAAAATTCAGTTTTTGTGGAACAGGCATCCTGCCTGTTCTTGAGAATATAGTAAGACTGGATTAAAATTAAACAAAGGCATTTCTGATGACACAACCGAGCGAATTTTCCGCAAATACCTTACAAAATTATCAAGGTATCGGAGTTCCCGATGAAAGTCTGGCAGTGATTTTGCAGCGTGGCGGTGATGAATTGCTGCTATCAAAAGCGGACGATCGCTTTACAGTCCGCCCCTCACCAACAGCATCAGCCTCAAACGATTGGGCTGCAACCACTGGGGCAAAACTCAACCGTCGCGTCGGCCAAAGCAATCTAGAAGAATATCTGGTTGCGCCCGATCGCCTAGAAGCAGCAATGCAAGCAGCCCGCGCCAGCGATGCTGTAGCTTTTGCCAGCCACGTCTATTGCCCCGCGAACAATCCGAGTACATTCTTTTATTTAACCGACCAAATTACCATTCAATTTGGCGAACAAGTAGACGAACAATCGCGAAAGGCGATCGCCAATGCAGCAGCTTTAAAAATAGTCCGGCCAGTAGAAGGAATTCCCAACACCTTCGTCTGCGAAGTCACAAAACAAGCAACAGAAAACCCGGTCAAAATTGCCAACCGCCTGACAAGATATCCAGAAGTTCTGGTAGCAGAACCCAACATTTTAGTAGAGACGCAGCAGCATTACACGCCCCGCGATCCGCTTTATCCCAAACAGTGGTATCTCAACAACAAAGGCGGCAACGAACTTGTCGGCGGTGCTCAAATTTATGCAGAACCAGCTTGGAACATGACTCGCGGAGTTCGATCGATCGTAATTGCCATCGCCGACGATTCAGTTGACATCACCCACCCAGATTTTCAAGGCCAAGGCAAAATCGTCTCACCCATCGATTTCAAAGAGGGCGACACTTCCCCGATGCCAGTCGCCGACTCAGACAACCACGGCACAAGTTGTGCCGGCGTCGCCGTTGCTGAAGAAAACGGCAAAGGCATTGTCGGCGTCGCCCCCGGATGCGCCCTGATGCCCATCCGTACCAGTGGTTTTCTCGATGACAATTCTGTCGAAAAAATATTTAATTGGGCGATCGAAAAAGGTGCCGCCGTAATTTCTTGCAGTTGGGGGCCTGCTGCAGTTTACTATCCCCTTTCCCTGCGGCAGAGTGCCGTTATCACCAAAGCAGCAACCCAAGGGCGGGGCGGCAGAGGCTGCGTTATTCTGTTCGCTGCGGGGAATGCCAACCGCCCAGTCAACGGTACTGTTAACGAGAAAGGCTGGCCCAACAACGTCGTGGAGGGTCAAACTAGATGGCTAAACGGATTTGCCGTTCACCCCGACGTAATTGCCGTCAGCGCTTCCACTTCCCTCAACAAAAAAGCAGCTTACAGCAATTGGGGCACCAGCATCTCGGTTTGCGCCCCCAGCAACAACGCGCCGCCGGGAACTTGGTTGCCAGAAACCGGATATATCGGCACGCCGCCGGAGGTGACGCAGTATTTGCCCGGTTTGGGGGTGTTTACTGCCGATCGAGTTGGCGATCGAGGCTACGACTGGGGGGACTATACGGATACTTTTGGCGGTACTTCCAGTGCCACTCCAGTAGTCGCTGGGGTTGCAGGGTTGATACTTTCGGCTAACCCCCGTTTGACGGCGCGGGAAGTGCGGGGAATTCTCGAACAAACTGCTGAGAAAATTGTCGATCTCGATCCCGATCCCCAGTTGGGCAATCGCATGGGAAATTACGATCCTAACAACGGCCGCAGCGATTGGTTTGGTTACGGGAAAGTGAATGCTTTTAAAGCTGTGCAAGCTGCGGTGAGAAAGGGCGGCGGCAATCCGAATATCGGCGGTGCGGTGTTCAGCGATATTTCTGGACATTGGGCACAGAAGTTTATTGAAGCTTTGGCTGCGGCGAATATAATTAGCGGTTTTCCTGACGGTTCTTTTAGGCCTGATGAGAGTTTAAATCGTGCTCAATATGCGGCGCTGTTGGTGAGTGCGTTTAGTCCGATTCCGAGGGTGCCGACTACAAATTTTATTGATGTTTCTGCTACTTTTTGGGCGAGAAGTGCGATCGAACGGGCAAATCGGGGGGGCTTTTTGGCGGGGTTTCCGGGGTTTAAGTTCGGCCCGAATCAGAATTTGACTAAGAGTGAGGGGATCGTGTCTTTGGTTAACGGTTTGCAACTCAAGGGCGGCAATCCTGATTCTTTGAAAGTTTACAACGATCGTTCTCAAATTCCTAATTTTGCTTTAAGTGCGATCGCCACAGCAACTGCTTTGAAGATTGTGGTTAATTATCCTTCCCGCGATTGGCTTTCGCCGCAGCGGGATATTACCCGCGCTGAGATTTCGGCTTTGATTTACCAGACATTGGTGGCGATTAATCGAGCAAAGGCGATCGATTCTCCTTACATTGTGTAGCTAAGAACAGTAAAGCTGGTTCGATCGTTCGGACTTCAGTCCTCATAAAATCCGAGGACTGAAGCCGCTATAATTCGCGGTGAGTCAAACCACTTTTTGCGTAAGTCCTGACGAAGCGATCGCTTTTTTGATGATAGCTTTACATATCGAGTTACTTTCCCGGAAATCCAGGGTTTCAGACTGCGAATTAAAAACTGTCCGGACTATTGCAATAAGATGAGTTACATCTGCAGAATATGAGCCAAAACTGCGCGTAGTGAATCAGAGAGATTGGGAAAGCCGATTGTCAAGGTGAATTAATTTTTGTAAAGGTTTGGGCAAATCGCGAACATTACTGTGGAACAGACCTATATAATAACCAAATTACCCGTCAAGCCAAGACTTTTGATCGAAATCATTAATTAATAGACTCTTTTCACTCATTTTGAAAATAGGCACAACTTTTGCGTTCGGATACTCAAGATGCCTCTTTTGACTGAACCTACCTTGTAAAAAGGAAAAACTAAAATGCCAAAAAGATCGTTGGAACTATTCGGCGATGGTCGCGTATACGAAATCAAAGACGACCTAGCTATTAAAGTCACGGAGACTAATGGGCAAGTAAAAGCATTAATTGATGCTTTAAGCTTCAGTGTGGCTAAAACATATCATATTCATCCTCCAGACGAACAACCTCCTGATGTGGTAGAAGGCAGAGGTTCAAAGCATATCAATCAAGAAGGTTTCAAGCTTCTCACTACCTTTGAAGGATGTGAACTCACTGCTTATGATGATGGCGGTGGAGTTTGGACAATTGGTTACGGACACACGGGCAATGATGTTTATCCAGAACTGACTATTAGCCAAACGCAAGCAGAAGAATTGCTGAGAGAAGATTTAGAAAAGTTTGAATCCTATGTTGAGGATGCCGTTGAAGTTGAGATCGATGACAACCAGTTTTCTGCACTGGTTTGCTTCTGTTTCAACGTGGGCCCAGGAACAGAAGGTTTTGGAGGTTCAACTCTTCTGAAACTATTGAACAACGGAGATTATCAAGGAGCAGCCAATCAGTTTCCTGTGTGGAATAAAGTCAATGGTGAACCCTGGCCAGGGCTGACACGCAGGCGCTTGGCCGAGCAAGCTCTGTTTTTAGGAATGCCTGAAGTTCGGGTTCTCACACTTACCGAGCCAATAATGCAAGGTGAGGATGTGCGTCAAGTGCAAGAAGCGCTGAGCGCGGCAGGAATAAATGTTTCAGCAGATGGCATTTTTGGTAAAGACACCGATCGTGCTGTGCGACAGTTTCAACAGCAAAAAGGGCTAACGGCGGATGGTGTTGTCGGTGTCTGCACACGCAAAGAATTGGGACTATAAAATCGATTGTGTAACCAATTAGACTGACACAATCAAGTAATTTTCACAAGCTCTGTGGAGGTAAGGTGCGGTGTGCGTCGCCTACGGATAGAGTTTATGAATCCAGGACTGACCAAATTCAAATTGATTGGATAAAACCATGACTAACTCAAGCGACATCCTATTTAATCAACCTGTAATTATCGAAGCCTGTGAAGAATTTGTCCAACGGGATATGTTGGAAGTTAGAGGCAGTTTCCCGGGATTGCTCCAAGATGCCCCCATGTCTTCGACTGCGGTGGTCAATGGCTTATCTCAACAGTTGATTTATCAACTACAAGTGATGATGCCAGATGCCTTTGTCAGTTTTGATGACCTTAATGTAGACTTGCTGGATGCAGCTTTTCCCTACGTACAAACCCCGGCACAAGAGGCACTTCAGAGAGCCATTCAAGATCGAGGTCAAACGATGCAGGTGAACTCTGCTTACCGCACGATCGCCCAGCAAATGTTATTGTATAACGATCGCTTCAACAACTCTAATCCTGTAGCGCCACCAGGCACCAGCAATCACCAAACAGGGCTAGCGATCGACATTGAAGATGCCAGAGGCTGGGAATTTTATTTGATGCAATATGGCTGGCATCCATTACCGGGCGATCCGCCTCACTTCGACTACATAGGCGACGGAACGATCGATCTTCGCAGTAACTCAATACTCGCATTTCAGCAGCTTTGGAATCAGAACAACCCGGATGCAAAGATTAGCGAGGATGGCGGCTTTGGCCCCCAAACCGAGGATGCACTTAATCGATCGCCTGCTCAAGGGTTTGCTAAAGCGCCGTGGGATGACAAGCCCAGAACGTTGCGCTTGGCGATGCCCAGAATGGAAGGCTCAGATGTAATCAAGCTTCAGGAAGGCTTGAAAAAGGCTGGCGTTGTAGTTGGGGTTGATGGTGAATTTGGGCCGGCAACAGATACAGCCGTCAAGAAATTTCAGCAGAAAAAAGGTTTGAAGCCCGACGGAATTGTCGCTCTCAAAACCCGCGAACAAATGGCTTGAGGTGCTAGCGCGATCGAGTTCACCAAACCTGGAACAGAACTTCCTCCGCCTTCGGTGGAAGTTCCGTTTATAGCTCAGCTTGTGGGTTGGGGCAGGTTTTGCTTCCAATTGTCACAAATTGCAGTAGCGCTATAATTGGCAATCTTTTTGATAATCAACGTAGCGAGGAGAGTAGCAATAGCAGGAGCAAGTCCCAGTCCAGAGATTAGAACAGGAGTTAACATCCCAGCAGCTTTAGTGTAATTCTGGCCGATAGCTTCATCCAGGATTTTCTGAGTCTGTGGATCGTTTCCGAGGGGTTTGCACATCAGGTCGTAAACTAAGGGGTTTACGCGATCGAACAGCCGCTGGCCAGCTTCTTGGAGCCTGGGATCGATCGATGCTCTAGCGGCAACATTCACATCAATAGAATCCAGGGAAGTTGGGTCTATCCCTCTGGTTCCAAGTCCAGCCACCTCATCCTCTATGGCTTGAGCGCGATCGCCAATTTCTGCTGCTAGCTGATCCTCATCAAGTTCCCACAAACTTTCTACAAGAACTTCAATTTCTGCCATGATTACTTGTCTCCCCACTATGGTTAACTAGAATATTGCTGATTATCCTTTACCTGCGAAGTTGATGAGTAAAAACCCGTCCATATAGCTTAACGAATGCCTAGCTACACATCGGCCATCTTAACCATTCTTTAAAAAAGTGCGATCGTCCGATAAAACTGTTGCTAAGTATGTAACATTTCAATCGCCAGAAAGTTATTATCGAACCGGAAATAAAGCAAACACAGTTAAATTTGTTAAAGAACTCAAGCAAATCAATCCCACTGGTTATGATTGGTTTACATTTTGTCAGACTGTAAAGTTACTTAACGCACATCAAAGATTTTATGGGAGCATCCCACTTTGGCGATCAGTATAAATACTCAGGCAATTGTCTGGCTAAGCTGATGGCATAATAGAAAGC